>JAUWWB010000060.1 GCA_030617085.1 Candidatus Omnitrophota bacterium | reverse complement strand
GGAAAGCCTCGTGATCTCACCCTCATCGCCGAAATCGATGTTTTTCCTCATCACTTTCAGCGTAAGCGCCCTGTACATGGCCCCGGTGTCGACGTAGACAAACCCGAGCCGCTCGGCGACGAGCTTGCTGACAGTGCTTTTCCCGCTTCCCGCCGGGCCGTCAATGGCGATGGTCTTAGCGCGCCTGAAAAACCTCATCTCTCATTTCCTTGTACGTTTTTAATTTTTCCCGGAGGGCATCTTTATCGTTCCGGCGGATATCGCGTTCGATACTCGAAAGAATCTCTTTAAACCGTTCAATAGACTTCAGCGCGTTATCCCTGTTGCTCATGAAAATGTCGCTCCACAGCACCGGATCGGAGGAAGCGATCCGCGTGGTATCCTTGAACCCCGTGGACATGTACCTGGTATATTCCCGCTCCTCGGACCCCGCGAGCGCGTATGCCACGATGTGGGGAAGGTGGCTCGTGAAGGACAGTATCTCATCATGGCGCGCGGGCGTGAGAATATCCACTGCGGCTCCCATGGACTCCCAAAGCCGCCGCATCGACTCCAGGTCTTCTTCACGGGTCATCTCGCCCCTGGTCAGTACGCACAGGGAATCCCGGAAAAGCTCAGGGCAGGAGTTTTCCACGCCGGTTTTTTCGGAACCCGCGAGCGGATGCCCGCCGACAAAAGAGAACCTGTCCTTAAAACCGGCGGCGTGGTCGACGATCTCTTTTTTCGTGCTGCCCACATCCGTGACCACCGCTTTCCTGTCTTCGATCACCTCCGCCAGGAGTTTCAGTATTTCCTTTATCGTATGCACGGGGGTGGCTATGAATACGACATCGGCGCCCCGGACGGCTTCGCCGTAATTGTTCACGTACCCCCCGGTCAGGGCCCCCTCCCTGAGGGCCTTTTCAAGGGAAGACTGCCTGCGGCATACGCCGACCACCTCATCCGCCAGGCCTTTGCTGATAAGCGCCTTGCCGATAGACCCGCCGATGAGGCCCATTCCGATTATGACTACTTTCTTCAGCTTCATGATCTTTCTTCAGACTTCAGACTTCACGCCCCACAGCCTCCGCGACCCTGGCCGCCTTGCGCATTAGGTCCTCGAACGTTTCGGGGAGCAGCGACTGGTCGCCGTCGGAAAGCGCGTCTTCCGGGTTCGGGTGCACTTCGACAAGAAGCCCGTCAGCGCCCGCGGCGATCGCCGCCAGGGATACCGCGCTTACCATTCCCCACCTGCCGGTCCCGTGCGAGGGGTCGACGATTATCGGCAGATGGCTTACGCTCTTTATCGCCGGAATGGCGTTTATATCCAGCGTGAACCTGGTAAAATCCTCGAACGTGCGTATGCCTCTTTCACAGAGGATCACGTCCGGGTTGCCCCCCGCCAGGATATACTCGGCACTCATGAGAAATTCTTTTATGGTGTTGGCTATGCCTCTTTTCAAGACTACCGGCTTCCGCACTTTACCGACTTCTTTCAAGAGATCGAAATTCTGCATGTTCCGGGCGCCTATCTGTATAATGTCCACGTACTTCTCGAACATCTCGATGTTCCGGACATCCATCAGTTCCGTTATGACAAGCAAACCCGTCTTCTCCCCGGCCTCGGCAAGATACTTCAGCCCCTCCTCTCCCAGGCCCTGAAAGCTGTACGGACTTGTCCTCGGCTTGAAAGCACCTCCCCTTAAAACCAGCGCGCCGGCTTTTTTGACCGCTTCGGCCGTGTTCAGGATCATCTCCCGGTTTTCGACGGAACACGGTCCGGCCATTACCACTACCTTTTTTCCACCTATGGTTACGCCCCGGCCTATATCGATCTCGCTTGGCTCGCCCTTGTAGTCAAGCGACGCCAGCTTGTACGGCTTTAATATCGGCACCACCCTTTCCACGCCGGGGAAAGCTTCCAGGGGAAGGGCCCTCAGAGCGTCCTCCTCTCCCTTGACGGCTATTATCGAGCGTTCCACGCCTTCGGACAGCCAGGGCTCCAGCCCCATCTTTTTCGTCTTTTCCATTACATGCTCGATCTGTTCCTTCGTGGCATTGGGCTTAAGTACTATGATCATAGTGGCTCCTTCTGTTCGCCCGCCTCTGGCGGGCTCCTACGGCGTAGGGTCTCTCCCTACCCGATCAGTTTGCCGGCACCTTCGTCAGCGCCTCCCTGAAAACTTCCAGGAAGGCGTCGTTCTCTTCGGAAAGGCCGATGTTCACCCTGATAAAACCCTTGAGTCCCCACGCGGACATCTCGCGGACTATCACGCCCCTGCGAAGCAGGTAGTCGTAGACTTTCGCCGAGTCGCGTTCCGTGTCGACAAGGATGAAATTCGTCCGGCTGGGGACATATGATATATCAAGCCCGTCAAACGCGGCGTAAAACTTCTTTTTTTCGTCCCGGACGAGAGCGACGGAAGCGGCCAGATGAGCGCTGTCCTCAAGCGCGGCCAGGGCGGCGGCCTGGGCGAGAGAATTAACGTTGAACGGTTCCCTCACCTTGTTAAGTACCCCGGCAATATCGCTCCTTGCTATGCCGTATCCTATTCGCAGCCCGGCCAGGCTGTATGCCTTGGAAAAGGTCCTGGCGACCACCACGCTGCGGTCTTCGCGCGCCGTAAGCGGCACGGTTTCGGGATAATCCCCTCCCGAGGCGTACTCATAATAGGCCTCGTCCATGAAAACGAGGACGTCTTCGGGTATTTTATCCATGAAGCTTTCCAGCTCGGCGCGTGTAACGTAACTGCCTGTGGGGTTGTCCGGGTTGGCGATGAAAACAACCCTGGTGCGGTCGGTTATGACCTCAAGCATGCCTTCAAGGTCATACTTGTAGTCCTTTAGGGGGACCGTCCTCACTTTGGCCCCTTTTATCATGGAAGCTATGTGATAGATAAGGAACGTCGGGGAGGCGACGACTACCTCGTTTTCCGGATCCACGAACGCGTGAAGCGCCAGGACGATGATCTCGTCGGACCCGTTGCCGAAGACGATATTATCCGCGGGAACGGAAAGCTTTTTGCTCAGGGCCTGCCTCAGGTAAAAACATCCGCCGTCGGGATACCTGTTGACGTGTTTAGCGGCATCCGCCATGGCTTCGACGGCCGCGGGAGAAGGCCCCATGGGGTTCTCGTTCGAAGCGAGCTTGATGACCCTCTCCAGCCCGAGCTCGCGCTTGACCTCCTCAATGGGCTTGCCTGGCTTGTACGGCTTTATGCTGTCCAGATGGGGTTTCCACTTCATAGCTTTTTAGGGACTGGGGACTGGGGACTGGGGACTAGTTTTACAAGGCAAACGCTTTTTCACTATAACCCAGCCCCTAGTCCCCAGTCCCCAGTCCCTGATCTTAAATTATTTCCCCTTCGGATAAGATCCGAGTATCTTCAGAAAGTGACACTTCTTTTCCATTTCTTTCAGCGTCTTTTTCAGTTTCGGGGTCTCGCGATGGCCTTCCATGTCGATGAAAAAGTAGTATTTCCAGAGCTTCTCCTTTGAAGGCCTGGACTCGATCTTGGTCAGGTTAATGCCGTTCGCCTTGAAAGAGCTGAGCATGTCGTGCAGCACGCCGGGCCTGTCCTTCACGGAAAAAACGATGGATGTCTTGTCGTCTCCGGAGACCTTGCTCATCTGCTTTCCAACGACGAGGAACCTTGTAACGTTGGTGGCTGAGTCCTCTATCGCTCTGGCGATCACTTTAAGCCCGTATTTTTTCGCGGCAAGTTCGCTCGCTATGCAGGCCGAGTCGACGTGCCTCGCCGCTATCTCCGCGCCCCTGGACGTTGAAGCGGCGTCCCGGAGCCTGGCCCCGGGGAGGTTCTTCTCTATCCACCCGCGGCACTGCCCGAAGACCTGCGGGTTTGAATAGATCCTTTTGATCGATCTCATGCTGCTTCTCTTGCCGAGGAGGCTGTGCCGGATCGGATAATAGATCTCGGAACATATGATGAGCGGCGAATCGACGAACATGTCCAGCGTATAGTTGACGGCTCCTTCGGTAGAGTTCTCTATCGGCACCACCCCGTAGTCCACGTTGTCTTTTTCCACCTCGCGGAACACCCCCGGGATGCTGTCGCACGACAGGTACCTGACGCTTGACCCGAATTTTTTCAAGGACGCCTGGTGGGTAAAGGTGAGTTCCGGCCCCAGGTATGCCACGGTCATCGGCCTCTCCAGCGAGATACAGGCGGACATGATCTCGCGGTATATCGCTTCCATGGACGCGTCCGCCAGCGGCCCGGTGTTGTTCTTCGCGACCCGGGCGTACACCTGGCTCTCCCTGTCGGGGCTGTAAACCGGCTGCTTTTTGGTTTGCTTGATCTTCCCGATCTCGCGGCTCACACTGCCGCGCCTGCTTATCAGCTCCACGATGCGGGAGTCTATCCCGTCGATCTCTTTTCTCAGGTCATTCAGGTTTTTCGGACTCATTGTCATCCGTCTCCTTTGCGATCTCTTCATCCCCTTCCTCCACCCGGACCTTTTCCCGCGGTTTGCCGTATTCAAGGTCCTCTTCACTAAAATCCCTCAGCGTCGGCAGGTCGTCCAGCGAGTTTAAGCCGAATATCTCAAGGAATTTGGCGGTAGTCCCGTAAACCAGGGGCCTGCCTATGACATCTTTTCTGCCCGCGACCCGGATAAGCTCCTTGTTAAGGAGCGCTTTAAGCACCCCGCCGACATTGACCCCTCGGATGCTTTCGACTTCGGCCCTCGTAAGGGGCTGCTTGTACGCGATGATCGCCAGCGTTTCCAGCGAGGGGCCCGTCAGCCGGTCGATATCTTTCCGGTAAAGGTTGCTTATCCACGGCATGTATTCCGGGTGGGTCACTATACGGTACCTGCCGGCGATCTCGGCGATATTGAAAGCTCTGCCCGATGCGCTGTACTCCTCTTTCAGGAGCCGGACGCCGTCGGCGATATCCTTCTCATCCGAATCAGGCATCGCGCCTTTCAGGTCCTCCCCGCTCAACCCGTCCTCGGAAACAATAAGCAACGCCTCGATTATGCTCTTTACCTTGTCAATATTTTCCATCTCTCCAAGCTCCGAACCGGGTACCGATGGCAAAAGGGCAGGCACAGGGGCCTGCCCCTACATGCAATTAGGCCGCTACGAACTGAACCCCCGCTTGACCACTTCCGAATTCCTGATTATCTCTATTTCTCCGAAAACCTCTTTCTGGACGATGAGGACTTCCCGGAGTTTCATCAGCTCCAGCACCGCCAGAAAGATCACGATCACCTCGTCCTTGTTCCTGGCGTTCCGGAACAATGACGAAAAAAAGATCTTCGGCTGCTTCGCCAGTATATGGTAGATCTGGTGGATCTTGTCGCTTACCGTGAACTCGTTTCTTATTACCTTGTGAAAAGCCTCTTTCGAGACTTCCTTCAGGACTTTCCTGAACGCGGTTATTAGATCGAACAGGCTGGCCTCAAAATATTCCTGACCGTCGTCCGATATTATTTTCTCTCTGTCCCCGGCGCCTTTCCTCAGGAACGCGCCCTTGTGCCTGTCGTGCATCTCCAGAAGCTGCTGTGACGCTTCCTTGTATTTTTTGTATTCCAGCAGTTTCCGGACGAGCTCCTCGCGGGGATCCTCTTCTTCTGCCTCCTCTATATCGTTCTCATCCTGCGGCAGGAGCATCTTGCTCTTGATGTGCATGAGGGTGGCCGCCATGACAAGGAACTCTCCCGCGATCTCCAGGTCCAGGAGCCTCATCGACTCCAGGTATTCAAGGTACCGCTCGGTGATCCCGGAGATCGGAATATCGTAGATATCGATCTTCTCCCTCTTGATCAGAAACAGCAAAAGGTCGAGAGGCCCCTCGAAGATATTAAGCTTAACTTTGTACGTCATCGGCATCGATCCGTGTCTAATCGATCATTTGATGCAGACACTTCTTCACCTTGCTCATCGTGCGCCATGCTGCCTTCCTTGCTTTCGCGGCGCCGTCCACTATGATCCCGTGGGCGTCCTCGTCGGAAATGCCGGACCTTTTTTCGCGGATGGGCCTGAGGAAATTATTCAAAGCCACTGACAATTTTTGCTTGACCTCGACATCGCCTACGTTCCCGGTCCGGTACCTGCTTTTCAGGTCCTCGACTTCTTCTTTATTGGAATTAAACAGATCATGGTAGATGAATACGGGATTGCCTTCGACCTTTCCAGGAATATCGGCGCTTATTCTGTTGGGGTCGGTGTACATGCTGTAGACCTTTTTCTTGACCGCTTCAGGGGGGTCCGACAGGGCGATAAAGTTCCCGTAGCTTTTGGACATCTTTCTGTTGTCCAGGCCGACCAGCCTGGGGACATTGGTAAGCATGGGTTCGGGTTCGGTGAGGATCTCCTTCCCGTACAGGTGGTGGAATCTCCTTATGATCTCTCTCGCCAG
>JAUWWB010000115.1 GCA_030617085.1 Candidatus Omnitrophota bacterium | reverse complement strand
CAGTTTCCACACGATCTCAAGCCCGCGGCCGTGGCCTTCCCCTTTGCTTGTGGGAACGGTCCTTCCTTCGTTAAAAGCGTCCACCTTATCCTGCGGCATGCACCCGGTGTTGGTTATATCAATTATGACGTTGTCTCCGTCAACCTGAGTCCGCACTGTGACTTTAGGCCTTTCATGTTTTTTAGCCTCTTCGCAGGCGTTTCTGGAGAGGTTGACGAGCAGCCTGAACATAAGGCCCTCAAAACCGGGCACGCGAGGGTCTGTGCTGTCAAAGTTTCTTATAAGCTCAACGGTAGCACTATGTTTCCCCGCTTCTATCGTTGAAGCGATATCCAGCGTCTCATTAATGTTGATGGGCTGTTTCTTTTCCAAATACAGATCCTTTACGTCAATAGCCTGTTTCTCCGGTATATAAAAACCCTGCTCGCTGAGCAATATCATCGTTAGCCCTTTGCACATGCATTCAAACATGCGCTTCTTTTCTAACAGGTCTTTTTCCTGCAAACCGGGTCTTTGAGATAGCATGTTTACATACGCGTCAGTTAACGAGGTGATCCGATCCGGAGTTAACATTCCATCGATCAACTCTCCAAAAACTTCCCTAAACGAGCGCAGGCTCTGTATTGTCTCGTCCCTTTTGCCGCTGTCCACATTCTCTCTGAGGGCCCCGGCGGTATCGATCAACCGGCGGCACGTCTTTTGTAACCGGCCGCAAAACTCCACTGTATCTTGGTCCGCCTTTCTTGTCATGGCGACTATCTGGGCGCATCCGTAAACAGCGCTGAGCGCGTGCGACAGGTCATGGTAAATACGTCTTACGCGTTCCGCTTCTTTCAGCGCGGAGGCCGCTGCGATAGCATCCTGCCACCCGGGGTTCTCATTTTGTCGCAATTCATTGATCACCCGGGCTAAATTCGCCAGGCTTTCCCGCTTTCGGGGCGTGTCGACGGGCATGAAGAGGTCCGCGAGATCCAGTACGTTTTTCGCGGCGTTAGGGACGAATTCGGATCTTGCCAGGTAACGGCTTAGATTGTCGACGTCCTCAGCCTGCACAAGGACAAGATCCTGCTTTCCTGACAATATTTCCAGGCCTTTAAGAAGCAGATACATGGATTTTATCGCGCCTTCGACCTCGGCTCCCCTGCCCTTCTCAATATGGCGATTGATATCATTAAGGGATGATATGTGCATCATCTTGTGGGTTATTGCCTGGGTTACGTCCGTTTTTTCACCGGCGGTCGCGCGCAAAAATAATTCCCTGAGCTTCAAAGGCCTTTCCGATAGCTCGCAGAACATGATATTCCCGAATCCGACAAAACCATTATCTTCCGCCGGTTCCAGAGCCAGGCATTCATCAATTATTTTGAGGGCTTCAGCGTCCGGCTTCCCGTCCAGGATCTCATCGATCATGGAAAATATCTTTATTTTCAGGATGTGGTCGGGTTTAGCGAAGTCCGTTACCAGCTTGCGGTCTTTCTCATACGTACCGCGCCTGCGATAGATATTTTCTATCAACCGGTTGCTGATCATCCCTTCCGCCGCTGATATGTTTTTCCAGGTCAAGTAGACATTTGCCCTGCCTCCCGTCAACACAGGTATATCTTCCGTTTCATCCTCTGTCATGTAAAAGATCAGTTCATAAGCGAGCTTGCCGCCCTTTTTGACCGGCAAGGAAAATCCCGTTATCTCCCCACCATCGCGTATCTCCTTTATACTGTCAAAGTCAAAGCCTCGCAGGAGCAGCATCTCGCCCAGGCCGTCCCGGTCTTTTACCTGTTCGTTCAGGAGAGGGATCAGAGTGTGTTTAGATATCTGGAGCTCAAGCGCCCGGGCTATGAGACGCCCCACTTCCAAAACCGCCCAGGTGTCACGGAATTCTTTTGTCAGGGTTGCTACATCTGCCGAACAGGAAGGTTTGGTCGCCAACACCGGACACAATTTATCCCTACCCGCGGCTGTCGTAACGGCAAGAGCCGGATCAGACAAAACAAGCCCCCCGATAAGCACCAGTGAGATGGCCTTACTCAAAGTCATAACTACCAATTTATTCCTTAACTTAAACATGATAGTAATATTATACTATACGCTCGCCGTTAGTCCAATAGAAAATACTGACTTTTTCAGATTAACAGGTATGCTAAGGGCTTACCCGCCGGAGGCGCCCCAGGGGGACCCCGTACAGGGCATTGATGGCCGGACAAGCTTGGTCCCGGCGAAGCCGGGTTGTCCGGCTATCGCTGAGTGCGATTCGCCGCTGGAGCGAATCGCACGCCCCTGGTAGGGGCCGGCCGCACCGCGCCTCCGGCGGGTAAGCCCGTCGTCACACCATAACGATAATGTATTGCCGTATCTTCGGTCAAAACCTCACCCGCAAACCGCCCGTTACGCGGCTTTCGGCTGCATGGCGGGCGAGGGTCAGGAAGAGTTCCGCGTCGGTCTTGAAGGCCCTGGAAAATGTAACTTCGAATCCGAGGGGCTCGCCTTTTTCGCTTTTGAGGGAAACGGAGACGGAGCCCGCCTCGCCGATGAGCTTTTCTACCGTAAAAGTCGTCAAGCGGCGTTTGCCCCCGGAATACTTGACTTCGAAGCCGACAGCAAGGTCCACGCCCAGCTTCCAGGTACCGAATATCGTCACGGTCTGCCTTAAGCGCCTGTACGATCCCTTCCGGTAATATTTTATCCCGACCTGATACTTTATCGCGCCGGCGGAAGCGCGAAGGCTTCGTGACCGCAAAGCGACCTTAATGCTGAAAAACGACTCATCCGACCCTTCGATGTTGTAAACAACGCGGCCTTTTCCCAACTCCCAGAACCCTTTAAAAACGAGAGTCCTCTCTTCCCTGACCTTTGTCCTCAGGGCGGTCCTGGAATACTTGTATATAAGCTCGTTATTTCTGTTGACCCGCCACGCCCCCTGGAATCTCAATACGTTATATTTCCCCCTGCTCCTGGCGGCGTTAAATGTGATCCGGTTATTACTGTCAGCGCGCCACCGGCCTTTAAGCTCAATGGTGGATGTCCGCAACCCCGAAACGGTATCGCATTGCCTCACCCTGAAAGTCAGGGCCGTGCCGTTCACGCGCTCAATATTCCCGCGCAAAATAATGGTTTTCCCGTAAAAAGCCGATTCCGCCCCCGACACCCGAAACCTGAGGTCATGCTCCGGCGTCAAGGACCACACCCCGTCAAGCGCGATCTTACGCACCCGCTTCTTCCCCCCGACCTCAATTACAGCCCCTTCATAAGAAGCTTTGGCCCTGCCGCCTCCCTTCTCCGCGGAAGGATACCTCTCGGCACCTTTAAGCACCTCGGTTATCACAAGCCGGTTTTCAGAATCTATATCGAGATAGCTGCTTCTATTTGGCATGCCGTACCTTCATCCTTTTCCCCGTGTCCATACGATGCGGGACAAGAATGTCCCGCCTATTCAGCGAGGAGAATCACTCCGAACTCAAAACTAACCACCCTTCGTCTCCTCGACCACCCAATCCGCGTACTCCTTGTTCACGTAAGCAACGGGAACTGCAAGTACGCACGGGCAGGAGTAACTATGCAACTCCCTGACCGCTCTCTCCAGCTCCGGCAAAAGCGATTCCCTTGTCTTCTAGATAAGCACCGCCTCCTGTTCCTTCTGCTGCTTCCCTTCCCACCAGTAAGACGAACTAATGCCGTCAAAAACATTAGCGCAAGCCGCAAGCCGCGAAGAAACAACCTTCTCCCCGATCTTCATCGCCTCGTCTTTATCCGAAGCAGTAACATAAACCACACAAACCTTCTCCACCGCCAAGCCTCCTGCTACTTTTTTCTATCGCTCCCGTCCTCGGGCGAACAAATACAACGATATCGCCGCGGCCGCGGTAACATTGAGCGATTCGGCCTCCTCCCGGATCGGGATATGGAAAGATCCGTCCGCTTTCGCCTCGACCTCGCCCGACACCCCTTTCCCCT
>JAUWWB010000148.1 GCA_030617085.1 Candidatus Omnitrophota bacterium | reverse complement strand
GCCGGCGCCGCCGTCTACAGGGAAGACAGCGCTCTTTCGGCAGGAGACCTCGCGCGTGAGGTGCTTGAGATGTTGACGGACAGCCGCCGGCGCGATGAATTCGCGCAGGCCGCCGCAAGGCTAAGCGTCCCGGACGCGGGAAGAGTGCTGGCGGAACAGGTGATCGATCTGGTGAAACGGAGTAGTTTGTAGATAAACGTAGGGGCAGGCCCCTGTGCCTGCCCTTTAGCATGATACAAGAGCATATGAAGAATATACACTTCGTAGGTATCGGTGGAATAGGGATGAGCGGGCTGGCCCATATATATCTCGCTAAGGGGAATACCGTGACCGGTTCGGACCTTAAGCCCAATAACCTGACGGACGAGTTGCGCCGCAGGGGAGCGGTGATACATAACGGACACCACGCGGGAAATGTTCCGGAAGACGTCGATCTCGTGGTAAGGTCTACGTGTATTGGCGAAAACAATCCCGAAATAGTGAGGGCAAGGGAACTGGGCATGCCTGTCATTTCAAGAGCGGAGATGCTTAAGGAGGTCATCGACGGCGCTCCTTTTTCCCTGGCCGTTACGGGGACGCATGGCAAGACTACCACGAGCGCGCTTGCGGCGCATGTCGCGGAGTTCTGCGGGAAGGACCCTACCGCTATTGTCGGCGGGGAAATGGAATGTTTCGGCGGGAACGCGAAAGCGGGAGGCGGCGGAGTGGTCGTCGCGGAGGTCGATGAAAGCGACGGGTATTTCCGGAATATCGCCTCCACCTGCGCCGTGGTGACGAACATCGAAAGAGAACACATGGAGCATTACGGCTCTTTCGACAACCTTTTAGGCGCCTACACGGAGTTCATAGGCAGGATATCTCCTGAAGGTTCTTTCGTGTATAACGGTGAGGATCCCGTGATCAGGCGTATTGCCCGGGCGGCCGCGGCAAGGAAGGTTACTTTTGGCATCGACGGCGACTTCGACGTGACATGCCGCAACTATACTTACGCGAGGTCGATAGAATTCGATCTGGTCGCGCGCGGCAGGGACCGGGGCAGGGTCCGGAGCCCCCTCATGGGGCGGTATAATCTCATGAATATCCTGGCGGCGATAGCGGCGTGCGACGAAGCGGGTTTTGATCCGGGCGCGGTCGTTGAAGGTATCAGCTCGTTCCCGGGGGTCAAGAGAAGGTTCGACAGGGTCGGGAAGGTAGGCGGCATAGAGGTGATAGAGGATTACGCCCACCACCCAACGGAACTGCGCTCCGTGATCGACGCGGCCAGGGATTACTCGGCAGGCAGGGTCATAGCCATTTTTCAGCCCCACCGCTACAGCAGGACGCGCGACCTCAAGCGCGAATTCGCGGATTGTTTCTACGGCGCGGATGTCCTTATAATGACAGATGTGTATTCCGCGAGCGAAAGGAAGATCGAAGGGGGCGGGGCAAGAGATCTGATTGATACGATGGATAAGAGCCGGTTTGAGAAACTTGCTCTCATCGGGAAAGAAGACATTCCGGAATCGGTTTCGAGTATTGTAAGAGACGGTGATACGATTCTCGTGCTTGGCGCCGGGGATATTCGGGAGGTGTCCGGGGAGATTGTCAGCAGGATAGAGGGGAAAGTAAGGAAGTGAGAGACGTAGGGGCAGGCCCCTGTGCCTGCCCGCTTGTCCGCAACGGCGAGCGGATGATGTCGATTTTATTCGATCATGCTGACGACGGTCCACGTGGGAGGGGGTTCGTGCTCAAACATCCGATGCCGTTCTGCACGGCATCGGAACTGCGCGCGAACCCCCCTCCCACGCGAACCTTAGCTAACGCGAACAAAAGAAAATGTAGCCGCAGGCTTTAGCCTGCGCCCGCGAAGCTTGTCCCCACGAAAGAGGGGAGCGGGAAAGCCCGGATACAGCCGAACCCGCATTAGCGGTCTGAGCCCGAAGGGTTCCGGTTGATGGAGTATTATGTTAAATAAGAAGATGCGAAACAGTTTGCGCCGCTTATGCGAGAAGGACGGGGGTGAGATCTTATTTGACCATCAGCTTCGCTCGCACAGCACTATAGCCATCGGCGGCAAGGCGGTTGGCTGGTATGCGCCTTCTTCGTTGGAAGAGTTGCGGGACGTGAGGTCCTTTTTGGACGACTCCGGCGTGAGGTGGGCCGTTCTTGGCAAGGGCAGCAATGTGTTGATCCCGGATGAGGGGTTGGATGCTGTTGTGATCAACCTTTCCGGTGATGTTTTCAAGGGGATCAAGGTTGAAGGCAGAAAAGTTACCGCGGGGGCGGGTGTGTATTTGGGCGGTCTTATCTCCGAATGCTGCCGGCAAGGGCTCGGTGGGCTGGAGGGGCTGGTGGGGATCCCTGGTACCGTGGGTGGGGCGGTGGTGATGAATGCTTCGTACCGGACTTCAATAGGTGAACGGTTGGAGAGGGTGCTTGTGCTGGATGCGGGCGGAAGGGTGAAATGGGTAGATGGGGAAGACCTTGATCTTGGATATCGCTTTTCATCGTTTGACCGGAGGGATATAATACTTGAGGCTGTTTTTGATCTTGAGGAGGGTTCGCCGGAGGAGCTGAAGAACAAACAGAGGCGGTATTTTTTGGAGAAGATGCGGAAGCAGCCTCTGGATGAGAAGACCCTCGGGTGTGTTTTTAAAAATCCCGGCGGAAGCGAATATGCCGCCGGGGAACTTATAGAGCGGTCGGGCATGAAGGGCGCCAGGCGCGGGGGAGCCGTTGTTTCGGAGAAACACGCAAACTTTATCGTCAATGACGGCGGGGCAAGTTCCGCGGATGTGATCGGCCTCATGGAGGAGATGCGCGAGAAGGTGAGGGGGAAGTTTGGAGTGGAGCTTGAGCCGGAGGTTCGGATTTTAGGGCAGGGTAGTTCGTAGTGGCCACCCTCGGTTGTCATCCTGAGCGAAGCGAAGGATCTCGCGGGGGTACCGTGGCAG
>JAUWWB010000056.1 GCA_030617085.1 Candidatus Omnitrophota bacterium | reverse complement strand
ACGAAGTGGCCGGCAGGGTGGATACGCAGGTACGCGCGGAGGCGGACGATGACGACGCGATAGCGTATACGTACACGTATCACGGCACGACGAACGTGATCCAGGAGAAGAAGTGCTACCAAACGGCCGATTACAGCGATCCGGCGAATCCTGTTGTGGGCACGCTTCTTGTGACCTATGTGTACGACGCCGCGGGCAACCTGATAAAGAAGACGGACGAGGCTACCGGGACGGTCGAGACGTTCTATGTAAGCGGCAACCTCGAGTCGAAGACGCTGACGGCAGCCGACGAGTACGGCAACCTCTACTACCGCTACATGGACGAAGCGGCCGGCAGGGTGGACACGCAGGTATGTGCCGCAGCCGACGAAGACGGCGCGATAGCGTACACGTACACCTATCACGGCTCGATCGAGGCGATCCAGGAGAAAAAGTGCTACCAGACGGCGGATTACACCGACGCGTCGAACCCTGCGCTGGGTACGCTGCTGGTGACTTATGAATACGACACGGACGGCTACCTCATAGGGAAGACCGACAAGGTATCCGGTACCGCGTACACGTATTACGTCCCGAGCGGCATGATGGCGACGAAGACGCTTACCGACGGCACGGCATATGAGTTCACCGACGAGGATTATCTCGGCGAGGGCTACGGTAAGCTGGTGAAAGAGACCGCACCCGACGGCAGGTACAAGACATTCAGCGACTATTACGCGAACACGCGCCAGGCGAGGTACGTTGCCGAGTACACTTCCGCCGGCGTATTAATAGAGACGCTGGAATATAACGCGAGCGGGATCCTTGTGCGCAAGGTCATGGCGGATGGGACCACCTATGAATACGACATGTATGGCAGGACGACAAGAGAATACGTGCCGGACGAAACGGATACTGTCTGGACGTACTACGGCAGCACTACGCGCGTGGAGACGAAGGTGACGGAATACCTGGCAACCGGGGTCGTGGAGACCTACAGGTACAATAACAACGCCGCTAATCGCATATACAGGAAAGAGCTGAGCGAAGCGGACGTCTGGGGCAACGTGGCATACCAGTACATGGACGAGGACTGGAACGGCCAGGGCTACGGCAGGATGTCCGTTTCCTGGCTGGCAAACACGGACTCGGATGGCGCGATAAGGTACGAGTATGACTACTACTCGGGTACGGATAACTTTTCGGAAAAGAGGGGATACGCCCCCCCCATCTATCGACTGTACGATCCCAACTATGTCCCCACTCCCGGCTATTGTCCCGGCAAGGATCCTGTGGTGACGTACAAATACGATGCACGCGGAAATCTTACAGACAAGATCTACTACAGCTTTAGCGACAACAAGTGGCACTGGGAATATGACTACACCGGCGTGCTTGGTGACGGTCAGGTACACGCCAGAAGAGAGAAGATAGCAAGTGACCGGGGTTTCTACTATGTTGAAGCGAGATACACCTATGATTATTACAGTTCGGGCAGGTTGAAGACGAAGTGGGGAGCCAAAGGCGGCGAGGTTTGCGAATATTTTAACGTGGATGGCTACAAGCTGCGCAGGTACTGGGCGGCGAATGGAGCGATAACGAACTGGAATTCGGCCGCGGACTATGACGCCGGAAGGCCCAGCTGGTACCTGAACGTCGATTACTGGAATGGCTGGTTTGACAATGGACCGCGCGTGGAGCGTTACACATACTACTCGAGCGGCGGGATGAAGTATAAAGATCTTTATAAGTATGTGTTCAATGTTTGGAAGTGGAAATGGGAGTGGAAATGGGACAAGGCGGCCTACTATGACCAGAATGGTAACTTTGTGGGATGGACGACAAGAAAGCAAACGGGCGCTTCCAGCACATTTACGGTTCCCAGTCCGCCGTCCTGCGGCGGGATGCCCAAGACGACACTGACCGACGGCGCTGAGATGCCCGAGACACTGACCGACGCTGTCGTTGAGAGCCCGGCAGAGACAGAGCAAGAGGATGAGGAAACGACGATCAAGGGCGCCAACATCGACGAGGTCGTAGCCATGCAGAACGCGGTGAGGACGAACCAGTCGCAGTTTACCGGATATTCGATGAAAACGGATATTCAATACGGCCAGGATTGGAATCAGGACAAGCTTATGCCGGCGTCGGTGTTTAACCCGCTAGCGGGCGTGATGGAGAAGGATGGCGATTATATCATCGTGGAAGATGAAGATCTGAAGGTGCGGATGTCGGAGGAGTTCATCGACAGGGCAGAAGTTCTCAAAGAAGGACATCTTCGTTCCGGCGACGGATCCGAGGATAGCAAGTAATAAAATGGAGGTAACAAAAGTGAACAGAGAAAAGGAACAGAGAAAGGATAAGAGGGTTGAGACCCACATTCCCGTGAGGTTTCGCGTATTAGGAGGCGGCGACGGAACGACCGGTTCCGTCAGCAAGAACCTGAGCCAGGGAGGCGTCCGCTTCAGGACGCGGGAGTTTGTCCCCATGGCCTGCAGGCTGGTCGTGGAGCTGGACATGCCCATGGCCGCCAGGTCCGTTAAGGCCATCTCCAAGGTGGCGTGGATCTCCAGGGCGCCTTCCGGGGAAGGGTACGAGGTGGGCAACCGCTTTCTCGAGATATCCAAAAAGGACAAGGAGTTTATCTCGGAAAACGTCGACAGCTTTATCCTGTATAACGAGCCCGCCCCCACTGTTTCACTTTGTGAAACAAAACGTGGGGGTATCGCCGCGGAGGGGAATGAGGCGCCGGAAGCGGAATAAGGCGTGCCGGCTAAAAGCCGACCGCGTAATTCGCGTCATTCCAATAAGGCATTGCCCCCTAAACAGGGGCAGTGCCTGCCCTTTAACCTGCGCTCCTGCTACGAATCAGGCATTCCAATCTGGCATCCAAAAAAATTGTTATTATTGATTTGAACTTTTAAATTTTTGTGATATACTATCACACAATAAAGATAAACATCGCTATTTTCTTATTTAAATGATCCACCGGTTGAGGCAAAGGCCGATGCCCGGAAGCCAGATCATGGCCGTTATTTTAAAATTTTAACTGAAGAGGACGGTAATGGAAAATTTTGTCGAAAAGAGGAAGTTTCCGAGGGTGACGACGCATGTTCCCGTAAAATACCGCAAGCTGAGCGATCTCGGAGAGGTGTCAGGTGTAAGTACCATCACCAGGAACCTCAGCGAGGGAGGGGTCTATTTCAGGGCGCCGGAGTTCGTCTCCAGGGCCTGCAGACTTATACTGGAGCTGGACATACCCATGTTCGCCAAGCCCGTAAAAGCCATTTCGAAGGTGGCATGGATACGCAGGACGACTTCCGGAGACGATTACGAGATCGGCAGCCAGTTTCTGGAGATGTCCAGGGTGGACAGGAAGCTCGTCGCCGAATATGTCAACAGCCTGCTCCTCTACAACGATCCGGCAGCCGCGGATGGGAGCCCGGGGAGCCAGGCAGAGTAAAGTATTTTTTCTTGTCTTGTCCTCCTTATTTTGCTAATATATTTCTACCATGACAAGAAAAACCCCGATCATACTATCCGTCCTTGTGGCTTTTCTTATATCCACCGGGAATATTTCCTACGCGTTCTGGATATGGACGCCCAAGAGCAAGACCATGGTGAACCCCAGGTTCGCCGTGCAGGACACTCCCCGCGAGCAGTTTGACCTGGCCATGCGGTTTTTTAAGCGGAACGAGTTTCAGCGCGCCGCTGACGAGTTTGTCAGGCTTACCACCCACTACCCCGACTCGGACCTCGCCCCGGAAGCGCAGTATTACGCGGGGCGGTCTTACGAGGAGCTGGGGAAGTATTATTTCGCTTTCCAGAATTACCAGAAGACGATAGATAACTATCCCTACACCAGACGCATGGAAGAGATCATCCAGCATGAATACAATATCGCGAATATCTTCCAGACCATGGAGACCGCCAAATTGATGGAACTGGAGCTGACCCTGTCGCTGGACAGGGCGGTGGCGATATACAAAAAAATAATCGAGAACAGCCCTTTCGGGGAATATGCCGACAGGTCCCTGTACAAGATGGGGGAATGCTGCCGGAGGATGATGAAATACGGCGAGGCCATAGAGGCATACGAAAGGATAGTTAAGGACTATCCACAAAGCGGCCTTGTCCCCGAGGCGAAGTACCAGCTTGCCTACACCAGGTACGAAGCCTCGCTTGATCCCGAATACGACCAGGAAAGCACCGAAGAGGCGCTTAAAGAGTTCAAGCAGATATCCCGGACGACTCCCGTGCCCTCGATAGCGAAAGAGGCCGACAGGGTGTTCAATGAGCTCAGGAGCAGGAAAGCCCGCAGTGAATTGAAGGTCGCGGAGTTTTACGAGCGGCAGAAGAAATACAGGAGCGCACTCATGTATTACGGGGATATCGCCGCGAAGTTCCCGGGCACCGGCGCGGCTGAATACGCCGAAGAAAGAATAAACGATCTAAAGCAAAAGGTCAAGGACTGATGCGCTTGTTCGGCTCCTTACTTCTGTCGTTTTTCGTGATAGCCTCCGGCGGCTGCGGTTATACGACCGCGTCGCTCCTGCCGGCGGAGCTTGATTCCATACACGTCGCTAATTTCGCGAACAAGATAGATCCCGCCGCGGAAGTATCCGACAGAAGGTCCACCTATTCCTACCGGCCCGGGCTGGAGACAGATATCACCAAAGCGGTCATCAACGAGTTTATCTTTGACAGGAGCCTGGATGTTAAGACCGCCGACCGGGCCGCCCTTCTGCTGAAAGGCGCGCTGGTGGATTTCCGGCAGTTCCCGCTGAGCTATGACAGCGATGAGAACGTCGAGGAGTTCAGGATAGAGCTCCAGGTCGACATCGAGCTCCACGATAACCGTACCGGGGAAGTCATGTGGACGGAAAGCGCCTTCATGGGGCAATCCGACTATACCGTTTCGGGCCCTCATGCCAGGACGGAATCCGGAGCCCTGAAAGACGCGGTCAAGGACCTGGCGGAAAGGATCGTAGAGCGGACCGTCGAGGCGTGGTAGGGCCCGTTCACTTATCACTGAAATGAACTATCTCATAATCGGCGATGACGAGTACATGAGAGAGGCCGAAGCGGGCAGGATCAGGGACAAGTTTCTTTCTTCCGGCGAGGTCGAACTCAATTATTCGGCGCATCGCCCGGACGATATCGAGGGGATAATGGATTCCCTGGGGACGATGCCGTTCCTGGCGGAGAGAAGGGTGGTGCTCGTCAAAGACGCGCACGGGCTTTCCGACGGGGCCGCGGAGACCGTATTGTCTTACCTGACCGACCCATCAGGGACCAGCGTTCTGGTGCTGTCATCCGACGGGTCATTCAAAAAGAAAAAGAAAAAATATTACGGCAGGCTGTCCGGGCTGGTGGATATAATACCCGCGGATAAGCCCACCCCTTCGACCATAAAAAAATGGATACGTAATTTCTTTAAGAAAGAGGGGGTGGAGATAACGCCCGGGGCCGTGGATCTGATCGTCGAGTTAAGAGGATCGGATGCCGCGGGCGTCAGGGCGGAGCTGGAGAAGCTTGTCTGCTTCTCGGGCGGAGAAAGCATAGAGGCCGCTCATGTGGAACAGCTGGTCGGCCGCAGCGTGAAAGACGATGTGTTCAAGCTGGTTGACGCCGTCAACACCCGCGACGCCGGGTGGGCTTTCCGGGTGCTCCGGGACCTTTGTGACCGGAAAAAACAGCCGCACGAGATCATAGGCTACCTCAGCTGGTACACAAGGATCATGCAGAAGATCGCCTTGCTGTCCGGCAGAGGGATAGGCCCGGAAGGGATCTCGGCCGAGCTGGGTTATAATCCCGGCTACACGAGAAGGCTGGTAGGCCAGTCGAAAAAATACCCCGTCAGCCGGATAACCCGCTGGGTATCGCTTCTCCTGGAAGCCGACCGCGAGATCAAGAAGGGCCTGAAGCCGCCCCAACTGGCGCTCGAAATGCTCCTCGTAAACCTCCTTAACAGCTGACGACGGGTAAGCCCTTAGCCCATCATCCACCTAAAACCTAAAACCTAAAACCTGAACCTTTACCAATCCCCCCTTATCCTATATAATATATCCATGAAATCGATGAGGAACAGGCCCATAGGGATCTTCGATTCGGGGCTCGGGGGGCTTCCGGTTGCCAGGAGCATCCGCGGGCAGCTTCCACGAGAGGATATTATTTATTTCGGCGATACCGCGCGTGTTCCGTACGGCAATAAGTCCCGTCCTACGATCACGCGCTTCGCGCGCGAGATCATGGCGTTCATGATGGAGAAGAGGGTAAAGATGGTCATCGCGGCGTGCAATACCGCGTCCAGCCTGAGCCTGTCATCATTGAAGAAGAGCTACCCCGTCCCGGTCCTGGGGGTCATAGCTCCCGGGGTGAAAGAGGCCGTCCGCGTGTCGAAGAACGGGAGAATAGGGGTGATCGGGACGGATTCAACGATTTCCAGCGGGGCGTACGACAGGGAGCTGGCGAAGGCGCGTCTCGGGTACCGTCTTTTTTCGCAAAGCTGCCCGCTTTTTGTGCCACTTGTCGAGAACAGCTTTATCGACGACCCGATCGCATATCAGGTAGCGGAGAGATATTTGAACCCGTTCAAGGCAAAACGTATAGATACGCTGATCCTGGGATGCACGCATTATCCTCTTCTCAAGCCCGTCATTGAAAAGGTGATGAGGGGCGTTACGCTTGTGGATTCATCTT
>JAUWWB010000172.1 GCA_030617085.1 Candidatus Omnitrophota bacterium | reverse complement strand
CTTGAACCGTCCCGAGCGAAGTCGAGGGGTAGTCCGTAGAAAAATGTAGGGGCAGGCCCCTGTGCCTGCCCTTTAGCCCGCGAGCTGCTTCCGGTTGGGAAATAAAATGCTTGAAATAACAGGCATTTTTTATATAATATCTGTTCAGCAAGCAGTGCGTTGTGTCGTGTTGAAATATTAAAGACGGTCTTACCCGTCAGCGCGCGATGAGCCTGTGGGGGCTTTTTAATCGCGTAATGGGCACGGGTTGACCGGCGCAAACAGGAGGAAGACAAGATATGGTGGTAAGCACAAAGGTCATAAAGGAATTATTGGAAAACGGGGTGCATTTCGGGCATCAGACCAATAAATGGAATCCGAAGATGAAAAAATACATTTTCGGAGAAAAAAGCGGTATTTACATCATCGACCTGAGGAAGACGGAAGAAGCTCTTGCCGCGGCGGTGGAGTTTATCCATGGACTGACCGCTTCGGAGAAATACGTGCTTTTCGTGGGAACAAAGAAGCAGGCCAAGCAGATCATAAGGGAAGAGGCCGGGCGATGCGGAATGTTTTTCATAGAGGAGCGGTGGCTTGGAGGATGCCTTACCAATTTCGCTACCATCAGAAAAAGCGTGGACAGGTTAAATCATCTGCAGCAGATGAAGGAGAGCGATATCTACGAGTCGCTTGCCAAAAAGGAGAAAGCCCGCATTGACAGGAAAGAAAATAAGCTGCTTAGGAGCCTTGGAGGTATAAGGGACATGAACAAGCTTCCCGACTGCCTTGTCGTCGTTGATGCCGAAGCCGAGAACATAGCCATCAGGGAAGCGCGGAAGATCGGGATACCGGTTGTCGCTCTCGTGGACACCAATTCCGACCCTGACATGATCGATTATCCGATCCCCGGCAACGATGACGCCATCCGGTCTATCAGGTATATCGTTTCCACTCTGGCGGATGCCGCGGAAAAAGGCCACAATGAGTTCATGGGGCTGAAGAAAGAAGAAGTTCCGGAGGCGCCTCCCGCTGAAGAAGAGAAGGCCGAAGAGCTTCCCGCCAAAGAGAAAAAAGAGGAAGCCGCCGAAGAGGTGAAAGAGGGAGAAGAGGAAACGGCCCCGGAGGGTCCGGCGGAAGGCCCCGCGTACGAAGAAGTCGATGAAGGCGACATAACGCTGGACGACCTCGGGGAAAAATAACGGCTCGAGCGAACGCTATAAATAGAGGAGAAGGGAAATGAACATTCTTGACGCGGTAAAAAAACTAAGGTTCAAGACATCTGCCGGGATGATGGAGTGTAAAGAGGCGCTGAAGGAATCCGGCGGAGATATCGAAAAAGCGGTTGAGATCCTGAGAAAAAAAGGCGTTGCCAAGGCGGCGAAAAAAGCCGCGCGTATCGCGGGGCAGGGCGTCATCGAAAGCTACATCCACATGGGCAACAGGATCGGCGTCCTTCTCGAAGTGAACTGCGAAACTGATTTTGTCGCCAGGAACCGCGAATTCAGGAACCTGACCAGGGAACTTGCCATGCAGGTGGCGGCGGCAAACCCGATGTATGTTTCCAGGGAGGAAGTGTCCGAAGACACGATCGAAAAGGAAAAAGAGATATTCCGCAGCCAGATCACCGGTAAGCCCGCGAACGTGATGGAGAATATCATCAAGGGTAAGCTGGATAAATATTTTTCGGAAGTGTGCCTTCTCGAGCAACCATTTATCAAGGATCCCAACCTGAAGGTCAAGGAGCTTGTTACCCAGGTTATCGCGAAGCTGGGGGAAAATATTGTTGTTAAAAGATTCGCCAGGTTTGAGGTCGGGGAAGAATTCTAGTGACGCAGATCGTCGCGGATCTAACGCGGATGATCGCGGATTGAACGCGGATACACGCGGATATTTTGGGTAAAGTATGGCGGCGAAGCGGAAGAAGAGTAAGAGGGTTCTTTTGAAGATAAGCGGTGAGGCGCTTATGGGGGAGCTCGGGTTCGGGATCGATCCCGAGGTTAACGCGTCGATCGCCGCCCAGGTAAAAGAGGTCCACGAAAGCGGGACCCAGATCGCGATAGTCATAGGCGGCGGGAACATCTTCCGCGGGCTTGCCGCGGCCAGTGAGGGCATGGACCGGGCCACTGCCGATTACATGGGGATGCTCGCGACCATGCTGAACGGGCTTGCCCTCCAGGACGCGCTGGAGAAGATAGCCGTCCAAACACGCGTGCTGTCGGCCATAGAGATGTGCGAGCTCGCCGAACCGTATATCCGCCGGCGGGCCGTGAGGCACCTTGAAAAAGGCCGTGTCGTGATTTTTGTCTGCGGGACGGGCAACCCGTATTTCACCACCGACACGGCGGCGGCGCTCCGGGCAATAGAGATCGGAGCCGGCATGATCCTGAAAGCCACGAAGGTCGATGGCGTTTATTCAAAAGACCCGGTAAAATACAAGACGGCAAAAAAGTACGATAAACTCGATTTTATGGATGTCCTGAAAAATAAGCTGAAAGTGATAGATGCTACAGCGGTCAGCCTTTGT
>JAUWWB010000153.1 GCA_030617085.1 Candidatus Omnitrophota bacterium | reverse complement strand
CGGTGTATATTTCTTCAATCGCATGAGCTTGTTGGGGCAGGCCCCTGTGCCGGCCCTTGCCTGCTCCGAACTAACCGCCCCTTACTTCGCAGGGTAACGGGCAGGCACTGGGGCCTGCCCCTACATGCAATTAAGTCACTCCGAACCCCGAACTCCGAACTCCGAACTAATTCACACCCTCCTCGCCAGCGTAAACCCCATTACCGACTTTGCCCCGGCTTGCAGCAGTTCGGCGGCGCAGGCGTCGAGGGTTGCGCCTGTTGTCATCACGTCGTCCACCAGCAATATTGTCTTTCCGGCCAGGCCCGCCGGATCGGGGACCGAAAAGGAGCCTTTGAGGTTGTTGATCCTGCGCTTTCTCGTAAGGCCGGTCTGCGGCGCGGTGTTTTTTGTTTTGACAAGGTTGCCGGAAGAAACCGGCACGGAGAGCATCGCCGACAGGACTTTCGCGATGACCTCAGCCTGGTTGAAACCGCGCTCGCGCCGCCTTGTTTTGTGAATGGGGACCGGCAGGGCGAGGTCGATGGCGGCGGAGGGAAGGGTGTTTTCGGCGATCGACCTTCGCATTGTTTCTTCAAAAGCGCGTATCATGGTCCGCCTCCGGTAGTATTTGAACTGCTTTATGGCTTCTTTAGCCGTGCCGCTATAAGGAAGGCACGATGATATTCTCGTGACATGCGCGGAAGACGCCGGTGGCGGGATGTCCGCGTCAATGAGCTCTTTTTCGCAATCCCGGCATATGGGGAGCGGATACCCGGCCGGTCGTATCCCGCAGGTGGGACAGTCAGCCGAAAACAGCACGTTAATGCAGGAGTGAAGCAATTTCGTGAACAGCATAAAGCCCTCCTTTCAACCACAGAGAATTCAATCGTAATTCATAGTAATTTATAGTAATTTGTTGTTATTTATTGCTTAACTGAGCGCAACCACCCCCAACCCACCCGCCAGCATCACAATGAATTACCATAAATTACTATCAATTACCATAAATTACTATCAATTTATCCTTCCCTCTGTGACCTCTGTGGTTTCTTTAATGTCTTCCGCTTGTCATGAAATTTTTAAACACTGCCCTACTATATAAGACACCAAAAAGAAGCATTTTCATTCATTTTTTTTGTTTATCTCTTGAATTTTCTTGCTTTTGCGTCTTGTTAAGCTAAAATATCAAGATGCGGGACAAGAATGTCCCGCCTATTCATGAGAAAGGAAAGTTTACGTGAATCGGGCAAGGAATAATGAACGCGGTTTTTGCTCCGGTTCCGGGAGGAGGCGTGGGTGAAAAAAGAAAAACTTTTCAACTTTTCGATGTTTGTGCTCAGGGTTACGGTGGGGCTTATCTTTGCCGCTCACGGGGCGCAGAAGCTGTTCGGCATGTTTAACGGTATCGGGCTCGAAGGAACGGCGAAGATGGTGGAAGGGTTGGGTCTGTCCAACCCGGAGCTGCTTGCGGTGATCTGGGCCTGTATCGAATTCATAGGCGGCCTTTTCCTTGTATTGGGGATACTGGCCAGATGGGCCGCGGCGGCGATCGTCGTTACCGTGGTCGTGCACCTGTGGAAGATCAATATCGTGTACGGGTTCTTTACCCAGAATGGGGGCGTCGAGCATGACCTGCTGGTGATAGCAACCTGCGTCCCGCTCATCTTCCTGGGCGGCGGCAGCTGGTCGGTGTGGGATGTTTAGTTCGAACTCCGAACTAAGAGGCTTGCCTCTACTCCGTCCATCCTCCTTGACCGGGTGGATTCGTTTTGATAGAATAACCGAAAAAAGAAAGAGAGGTGCTGGTCATGAAAGCTGTAGTGGACGCGGAAAAGTGTATTGGGTGTGGTTTGTGTGTGCAGGTGGCCCCTGATGTGTATGAGATGCAGGGGGATAAGGCCGTTGTGAAGGTGGATGAGATCGCCGAAGAAAAGGCCGAGGATGCCAAAAACGGCGCCGAACAGTGCCCTGTGGCAGCTATCACCGTATCGTAACATGCTCAGGCGGCGCTTTTGTTTTGCATCGTTCCGACCCCTCGTGAAGCCCCTTTCGGTCCGGCTTTTTGAGGGGTCGGCTTTTAACTGCGGGTGCGCGAATGAAAAACAGAAAAATATCCGGCATATCTGTCTGGAAGAGAATAGCGCTTGTTTTTTTGATAGCGGCGTTTTCGGCTTCACTGTTCTATGTCTTCTACATGCGCCCGAGACGCGTGGTTCCCATACTCATGTATCACGCCGTCAGCGACGATCAAAGCAGCACGCTGCACGTGAAGGCAAAGAATTTTTCCCGCCAGATGGAGTTTTTACGCGAAGGGGGATATTCCGTAATATCTCTTGACGATCTGGTCGAGGGCATAAAAAGCGGATCGCGTTTTTCCCCTAAAACCGTCGTGATAACGTTTGATGACGGCTTTGAGGATAACTATGTTAACGCGTTTCCCGTGCTGGCAAAGTATGACATGCCCGCGACCATATTCCTGATCATCGGGTATGTCGGAACGCGTGAAGGTTATCTGAACTGGGACCAGGTCCGCCTCATGATGGCCGGCGGCGTCGATTTCGGCGGTCACACGAGGAACGACGTCTACCTCCCTTCCGTGCAAGACAGGCAGCGCCTTTGGGATGAGATAGCTGGCTGCAAGGAGGACATCGAGCTCAAAACCGGAAAAGAGGCCGCGTATTTCTGCTATCCCATCGGCGGCTTTAACGAGAAAGTCAAAGATGCCGTGCGCAAAGCGGGCTACAAGGGAGCCTGCACGACAAACAGGGGCTATGACCGGTATAACCGCGACGTGTACGAGCTGAACCGCGTAAAGGTAACAAATTCGG
>JAUWWB010000166.1 GCA_030617085.1 Candidatus Omnitrophota bacterium | reverse complement strand
TCTTGAATTTTGACTGAAATCAAAATTCAAGACCTGACCCCGCCGAAACTGTTGAAAAATAATCCTACCGTGTTATAATATGCCTGCCATGAAAGACGATTGTATTTTTTGTAAGATCGCGAAGAAGGAAATCGAGACGGCGGTCGTTTACGAGGACGATGAGGTTATCGCGTTCAAGGACATCAATCCCCAGGCACCGGTCCACTTTCTTTTTATTCCAAAGAAGCATATCGAGACGCTGAACGATATTTCCGCGGAAGATGCTGTTCTCGTGGGAAGGATGGTGGCGAAGATGAGGGATGCTGCCCGGGAGCAGGGCATTGCGGAAGACGGGTACCGCGTGGTGATGAACTGCAACAGGAACGCGGGGCAGGAAGTGTTCCATCTGCATGCCCATCTTCTCGGAGGAAGAAAGTTTTCCTGGCCGCCGGGGTGAGGTAAGGCGCTTAACTTTTCGAAAGACGGAGGATAAAAATGGTTCGAAGGAAGGAACGGAGGAAGTTTCCGCGTATAAAGGATAAGGATATATCGGTGCAGCTTTCCGGGGGCGGGTTTCAGACTATCTCGCAGAGCCTGGATGTCAGCGCTTCGGGGATCTATTGTAAAGTGGACAGGCGCGTCCCGCTGATGACCAGGGTCGAGATCGAGCTTTCTCTACCGGGGAAGACCAAGACCGCCGCGCGCAAGAACCTGAGCGTCGAAGGCGTCGTGGTCAGGGAGCATCCGGTGAAAAAAGAGGGGCGGGTGCAGTATTATGACGTCGCGATATTTTTCAGCGCCCTGACCCCTAAAGAGAGGAAGCTGCTTGTCGATTATATCGAAAAAAGGGCAAAACAGAAATAGGGCAGCAGACAATGGTGATCACGAAATATATCACGGTAGAGACGGCGGGAGATACCGATATTATCGACATAACCCCTGATTGCCGGGACATGGTGCAGAGCGCCGGAATAAAGAACGGCGTCATGACCGTATTCAACCCCGGCTCTACGGGGGGGCTTACCACGATCGAGTATGAACCGAACCTGGTGAAGGACCTCAAGAACGCCCTGGAGGTAGTGGCCCCTTCCAATAAGGTTTATGAGCACGAAAAGACCTGGCATGACGACAACGGCTCTTCGCATGTTCGCTCGTCGCTGATGGGACCTTTCATATCCGTGCCCTTTACGGACGGGGAGCTGACCCTGGGCACCTGGCAGCAGATAGTCCTGTGCGATTTCGATACCACCCCCCGCAAGCGCCGGTTAGTGGCGCAATTGATGGGAGAATGAGCTTCGGCATGGGCGTCTCTGTAAAGCAAAAACCGGTCAAGTTGGTCGCGAGTCTCATCTATAAAGAGGAGAGATGCCGGGAGAGCGCTGAGAGGCGGCTGAAAAGAGCTTACGGTCCGCTGGAGCCTCTTGAAAAGACCCTGCCCTTTGACCGGACGGACTACTATTACGGGGAGTTCGGCAGGCCCCTGAAGCGGAAGCTGATATGTTTCAAAAAACTTTTCAGCAAAGAAAACATTTCCGGGATAAAACTGGAGACGAACACCCTGGAAGACCGTTTCCGCTCGGGCGTGAAGCGGACGGTCAACATAGACCCCGGCTATGTTACCGACGCGAAACTTGTCCTGCTGACCACCAAGGATTATACGCACCGCATATATATCGGAAAACGGATATTCGCCGAATCGACGCTGTTCTTTCAGGACGGTTCTTTCCACCCCTGGCCCTGGACCTATCCGGATTACGCGTCACCTGAGATAGTGTCATATTTCAATGAGGTCAGGGATGTGTATCTGGGGGGGTAGTTCATAGTTCATAGCTCATAGTTCGGAGTGGTTTTGCTCCCCTTGATGAATAGGCGGGGCTTTCCAGCCCCGCATCGTTGGGGATTGAGGCAAATAGTTCGGAGTTCGTAGTTTGGAGGTCGTGGTTCGGAGTTCGGAGTGAGCGGGGGGGCGAACAGGCGCCATGCCCCACCTGCCCCGAGCAAAGTCGAGGGGTGCTCCATGCTCCATGCGCTTAACGGGTTACTTAAGAGAAAATGTTTGTCAGAAAAAAACACATACAGGTAATTTTATTTTCCTCGGTCATTATCGCGGTGGCGTTTGTGTCGGCGCTTGTGGGGTATAATCTCTATATCCAGTGGAAGAAGGACAGCTTTGCCTTGAAATACCGGAATTCCGTATATAAGCTGACTGCTGAGCTCTTCCGGGAAGATATATTCATATCCAATGTATGCGTCAAAGCCGGGGATAATGACCTGTTCCGGGGATTGCCTCTTGTTGTGGGCAGCCTGAAGAACAATTCCGGCAAGACGGTGACTTCTGTTCTCCTGGAGGTATCTTTTGTGGAGCCCCGCGGCGCTGTCATTTATAAAGACTGGTTTCATCCGCTGGGAGAGCAGCATTTCGGCAGCCTTACGCTGCTCCCGGAAATGAAGCGGACACGGAACGTCCTTTTGCCGGGGGAAGGCATATCGTTCAGCCAGGGCTTGCGGAACTGTCCCCGTGAGGTTATCGAACAGTTGTCCGGCGAGACGGGATCCGCGGGACCAGACGCGGAAAACAGGATAAAGATGGTTTGTTCG
>JAUWWB010000092.1 GCA_030617085.1 Candidatus Omnitrophota bacterium | reverse complement strand
GCGAAGAATCTCTGCCTCGTCGTTTTCGACGGGACGACACGTAAAAGAGATCCTTCGCTTCGCTCAGGATGACAGGGGTGTATTTGTCATTCTGAGACCTCCTTTAACTTTAAGCTGCTATCAACCATGTATTATTACTCCTTCAACAAATACCTCAGGGATCGGTTTCAGGCTAAAGTTAGGAAGATAAGCCTTAATGCCGGGTTTTCGTGTCCGAACAGGGATGGGACGCTGGGGCGGGAGGGGTGCGTTTTTTGTAATGAATTGGGGTTCAGCCGTTTCGCGGGGGTGGACATCCCGCTGAGGCAGCAGATAGAAAGTTCGATCTCTGCCGCTGAAAAGAGGTTCGGGGTGAGGAAATTCATCGCGTATTTCCAGAATGCCGCCGGTACGAACGCCCAACCGGAGAGGCTAAGAGCCGCGTATGATGTAATAAGAGAGTATCCGGAAATAGTGGGCCTTTGCATATCCACCCGGCCGGACTGCGTCGATGACGAGAAGCTCGACCTTATCGCGGGCTACACCGGCGATTACGAAGTGTGGGTTGAATACGGGGTGCAGACCGCCCATGACCGGACGCTTGAGCTTATGAACCGCGGACATGCTTTTTCACAATGCGTAGACGCGGTCACGAAGACCGCCCAAAGGGGGATAAAGGTCGGCGCGCACGTGATCCTTGGCCTGCCGGGAGAGTCCGGTGAAGATATGATCACGACCGCGAAAGAGATATCGCGCTTGCCTGTATCGGGGGTAAAGCTGCACGTCCTGCACGTGCTTAAAGACACGGAGCTGGAAAGGTTATACCGCGAGGGCAAGACGAACCTGCTAAGCCGGGATGAGTATGTCGGCGCGGCATGTGATTTTCTTGAGAACCTGAGGCCCGATTGCGTGATACTCAGGCTTGTCTCCGATGCCAGAAGGGAGTTTCTGGCCGCCCCCGCGTGGATAAATGACAAATTATCCGTGATCGAACAGATCGAGAGCGAGTTCGCCCGGAGGGGGACGCGGCAGGGGAGCAGTTCGTAGTTCGCGGTTCGACAAGCTCACCACCCCTGAACCGTCCCGAGCGAAGTCGAGGGGTGGTTCGTAGTATCTGAAAGACGAAGCGAATCCTTGGTGCAGCTTGTCGCAGTTTGTCATCCTGAGCGAAGCGAAGGATCTCTCCCACGTCGATCCGCCAGAGATCCTTCGCTTTGCTCAGGATGACAGGGGGTAGTTCGTATTAAGACGGGCCCCTACACATCCCTTTACGCCCGCCCGTTTATATGCTACTATTGTAAGTGGTATTTCTGTCAGCGAACGCGGATGATGAAGGAGGGAGGGTTATTATGAAGAAGGTGCTGGTGTGTCTGGTCGTTATTGCCATCATGGCGGCGTTGCCTCTTGAAAAGAGTTTTGCGGCCCGGAGGAAGACCTCCGCTGACCTGCTCCGGGAGGGGCTCCTGGGTGCCGGCGCGGGCGCGGTCGGCGGCGCGGCCGCCGGGGCCAAAGGCAGGGACATCTGGAAAGGCGCTCTTGCCGGCGCGGGGATAAGCATCATAGGCGGCGCGCTTCTTGATTCCATGAGCGGGCAAAAAGTGGATGACGTGGAATACGTCGACTCCGTAAGCCCCAGGACGGCTTTCTCGGACGGTTATGAATCCGGCTACGCGAACGGATATAAGAAGGGATTCATGGACGGCTACAAGGAAGGCCTGAAAGAGGCCGTCCAGGGCTACTAAGTCCATAACCAAGCAAATCACAGGAAGACCCGTCCTCTCAAAGATAGGGACTGGGGACTAGGGACTGGGGTGCTAGGGACTGGGGACTAGGTTGACTTTTAATAACTCCAGTCCTAGTCCCTAGTCCCCAGTCCCTAAAACACACAATCCAATACTTACAAACCTGCATACAACATGACCAAACACTTAAGAACAAACATATATTCCCTGGCGTTCGGGGCGAGCGGGGTGGGGAAGGTCGACGGGAAGGTCTGCTTTGTCCGGGGGGCGCTGCCGGGCGAGGAAGTCATGTTTGAGGTCGTTAAGGACACTTCCCGGTACATCGAAGGCGACGTCACGGAGATACTTGTCCCTTCCGCGGACAGGCGTGAGCCGGTTTGCCGCTATTATAATAAGTGCGGCGGGTGCCAGATCCAGCATCTTTCGTACGAGAAAGAATTGTTCCACAAAAAAGAACAACTTGTCCAGTTGATCAGGAGGATCGCCTCGGATAAGGACTTTGAGTGCGATGATATCGTGGCATCCCGTGATTGCTATCATTACAGGAGCAGCGTCACTTTGCATAAAGGCCTCGAGAGGTACGGATATTACCGGAGAAAGGCAAAAGACGTAATAGAGATCGAAGAATGCCCGATAGCCGGGGAGGGGATAAACAGGGAACTGGCCGGTCTTTCCCCGGCTGGAGGAAAAGACGAGATCACTTTGAAGGAGGACCACGAGGGGCGGGTATGGCGCTCCGATCGCCCGGGAGAGAGGTTCTTTCTGGACCGTTACGCGGGTGTGGATATTTACATGTCGCCAAAGGCCTTTTCCCAGCCCAACCGTTACATTTCTGAAAAGATCGCCGCTACCCTGGAAAGCTGGATCGGCCCGTCATGGGATGATGCCGCGTTTTTTGAAGCGTATTGCGGTGTGGGTTTTTACAGCTTCCTTCTCGGGCAGGATTTCCGCCTGCGCGTGGGCGTTGACTCGAGCCGCACGGCCATAGATTGTGCGAAGACCACCGCGAAGAGACTGGAGTGGGGAAACGTAAAGTTTTACAGGGGCGAGGTTGAAAAAGACTTTTTCGAAATCTTCAACAGGACAAAGAAACGCAGGAACTTGCTTCTCGTCGACCCCCCGCGCGCGGGCGCGGCAAGGGATTTTCTCGAAAAAGTAAAGGAGTGCGATGACCTGGAAAGGGTATATTATCTTTCCTGCGACCCGGCACGGCTGGCAAGGGACATAAAGATATTGACCGCCGGCGGCGGATGGGTACTGGGAAGGGTCAAGCCTTTCGACATGTTCCCCAGAACGAAGCATATCGAAGCGCTTGCGGAGTTTGTCAAACCTAAAACCTAGAACCTAGAACCTAGAACCTAGAACCTAAAACCTAAAACCTAAAACCTAAAACCTGCTCCAAAGGGAGGGCACATGAGAACAGCATTCAGGCTTATCACGATGTTCTTTCTTGCGGCTGTGATATTATTCAATCCGCCTCGGGCGGTGTGCGTGGCTGAGGAGGGTGAATATCAGATGTCACCGGACCCGCGGCTGGCTGAGCCCGGGGAAAGCTTCGAAAAGGGGCGGGAGTACGCGGCGAAGGGGCACCGGGAGTTCAGGCGGCGCCCGGGTCTCGCGCAGAAGATGTTCGAGCACGCGGAAGATTATTTTTTGAAGGCTTCCTTTCTTTATAAGGAGCTGGGGCAGAAACACGGCATCGATGTCACCGGCGAACTGGCCGCGTGCGAAAGGGCTTACCGCAAGGCGCATGTGATGGTAGGAAAATCGAGGAAACAGAGGAAACGCTCAGGTGCGGGCTATTAGGCGGCCGGCTGAAGCTGACGCCTGTTTAACCAAAGGAGAACACGTGTACAGGGAAGAGATAAAAGTCCTGGATTGTACGATAAGGGACGGGGGGCTTATCAACAACCATTATTTTGAGGATAATTTCGTCAGGGAAGTGTACAAGGCGGTTTCGGCCGCGGGTGTTGATTACATGGAGATCGGCTACAGGTGTTCCAGGGGCATAATGTCACCCGATGAGTTCGGGAAATGGAAGTTCTGTGACGAGGACGATATCCGGCGGACCATAGATGGGATCGAGTCGGATACGAAGCTTTCCGTCATGGTGGACGTGGGGCGTGTGAAGAAAGAGGATATCCTCCCGTGCGAAGACAGCGCCATCGACATGGTCCGCGTCGCTACATATGTCAAAGACGTGGATAAGGCGATCGACCTCGTCAATGACGCCGCGGATAAGGGCTACGAGACCACGGTGAACATAATGGCCATATCGCGGGCCCTTGAAAACGAACTTGACGCGGCTCTGGCCCAGCTTGAGCAAGAGAGCAAGGCTGACGTCGTGTACATCGTCGACAGTTTCGGCGCCCTTTATTCGGAAAGCACGCATTATCTTGTCAACAAGTACAAGAAGTTCCTCAAGACGAAGGAAGTCGGCATGCACGCCCATAACAACCAGCAGCTCGGTTACGCGAACACCATCCAGGCGATAATTGACGGGTGCAACTTCGTCGACGGCACGATCTACGGCATCGGCAGGGCGGCCGGGAACTGTCCGCTGGAGCTGTTGATAGGTTTTCTGAAAAACCCCAAATTCGATCTTCGCCCCATCCTGGAGGTCATTTCCAAAGAGCTTATCCCGCTGAGGGAGAAGATCGAATGGGGATACCTTCTCCCTTACGCCATCACCGGGATGTTCAACGAGCATCCCCGGGCCGCGATGGCGCTGCGCAAGACCGAAGACAGGGATAATTACTTGAAATTTTTCGAAAGCATGTCGGCTGAGGGGATTGATTAGTTCGTAGTTCGTAGTTCGTAGAAAATGTAGGGGCAGGCCCCTGTGCCTGCCCTTTATCTTTCGAAAGGATGTACTGATGTCCGGGGT
>JAUWWB010000164.1 GCA_030617085.1 Candidatus Omnitrophota bacterium | reverse complement strand
TTTGCCGCGTCCGTCTTGTCTTTGAGCTTTTCTAATTTCCAAAACAGCAAACTGACCACCGGCAGTATTCTGAGCATGCCGATTAAATGGGACTTCTGTGTTTTTCGGCCTTCGTGGAGTATTATCAGTTTTTGGATCTTTTTTGGGAGTCTTTCGAAGGCCGGGTGGCGGTAACCATCGGATGCGGCGATCGGCATTCTTTCTAATTGCTTCGCGGTTGGAATGCCGTTTGTTTTGGGGTAGGCATTTGTATCAGGGTGTTCTTTGTAATGTTGCTCCAGTGCCCTACAAGATGCCGTTCCGAGGCCGAAATACCTCACAAACGCCCAGACGCAGTAAGAGTATAATACGGCCGCTCCCGCGGCGATGACGCCCCACGCAAGACCTCCCAGCACGATGAACGGCGCCAGAGCACCGGCGATAGTGAATGCGCCCAGGTAACCGGTAAACCAGCCGGCGCGGAGGCCCGAGAGGGGGCTGAATTTATGCCGGTCAAGTTTTACGCGTCTTTCAATTTCGGCAACCGCTTGCTTACATTCGTCTACGACAAAGTCGTTTTTTTTGTACTTTTTCATCGCGTTCTTAATCGGGACGATCGCTTCTTCGCCGGCGATTCTGCCTAAGATTGTTGCCGCCACTGCAACAACATCGCCGTATACATTTCGAGCCCAATTAGCTCGCTTTAGGAGCTCTTCGGACGGTTCTTTTGATATTGCTTTGATTAGAAACGTGATAAATTCTTCCAAATCTTCACCGATATAATCGCGCAACTTTTTATCGTCGTATAGGTATATATAACGAATGTGCCAAAGCGCGTCCTTATGGACGTGTAAATTGTTGCTTTTCACTAATTTAAAATAGACATCATGTATCTGTTTCTCACCCTCAGTACCGCGTAAATAGCTTAAGTCGCTTTCCGCCTCCTGGCGGACGTCAGAATCCGGATCGGACAATTTTTCAAGCAGGAGACCGATGATCCTCTGGTCATTGCGGTAACGCATAAGGCGACCCAGGCAACGGACCGCACGGTGCCGGGTCGCGGCACTCGGATCGTTAAATCTCTCAATTATATGCTCGGGGTCGCCAAGGGCGGCCATTGCTTCCGCCGCGGCCTCTTTGACGCGTTCATCTTCGCTTTCGTAGGCCCTGCGCCAGGCTTCAAGCCTCTGCTCTTTCGTAGCGCCCAGTTCTATCAGGGTATGTTCGACGTCGAAGCGCACTTGCCAATCCGGATCGGCTAACATATCAAGCAGAGGCGCAATCGCGCTTTTGTCGCCAAGCTTTCGTAATTCATAGAATGCAGAAGTGCGTTTAGTGGATCTGAGTTTTTTATTTTGTGCTTTCTTTAACCACTTCCGCACTTCATTCGGCAAATCCTTCATCGTCCATCCCCCTACAACTATTCCGGCTCCCGCCAGAAGGAGGCCGGAGTCACCCGCCCCCGTTATCCATGAGAATATAACTTGTGCCATTGATATTGCCGCGAATATTATCATTCCGGTCGTGATAGACCTTATGATGACCGTGGTGTCGACCTTTTTCGCGGGAATGACATGGGGGTGGGTTCCCGCTTTCGCGGGAATGACAAGGGTGCGGACGGGAACTTTGGCGATCACGTCTGTTAGAGCAGCTTGTTCGCCGGCAGAGCCGGCTCCTACGGCGGGAGCTTTCGCGGCTTCCTCATAATTCTCGGGCAAAATTCTTACAGCGTACTTTTCCGAGACCACCCATTCGTAGCCGGCCAGTTCATTTTTGGAAAGGTTGTCTTTCAGGGCGACCTGTATGATGTATTTGCTGTCTCCGTTCGTGTATGGGATCAGGATAACGCCGTCATCTTTAATTGTGACTTTTGAGGCGTCTATTCCGTCGAGGGCGGGGCCCAGTTCTTTTTTTATGACCTGTTCCAGGTGTTCCAGGGGATACGATGACTCCAGGTACCCGGCTATGGTCAGGACGGAGCCTAACAGGTTCGCGCTGGATAGTATGGATTTTTCAAATCTTTGCTGCTGGAATATACTTGGGGCGGCAAGGGTGTGGTTTTCGGAAGGGGCGGAAGGATACGCCCATGATATGTCGAGGTTAAGGAACGAAAATACGAGAAGGATACTGACCGCTTTGAAGAAGATGTGTTTTTTTATCGCGTTCATTTGGAGCTCCTTTTGGTATTGTCAAAAACCACAGAGATCACAGAGAAATTATTTAGTATAAAAAAGCACAGAGGTCACTGAGAATAAGTATGGTTTTATGATATGCTATTTTTGGGCGCTTGTCAATTGGATTGTTTCTGGATATTTGATACTTAACAGGGTGGGCGGCGCAAGAGATTCTTCGCTTCGCCTTCGGCTTCGCTCAGAATGGTGACATATGGGAATGGGTTCCCGCTTTCGCGGGAATGACAATGGGTGGGTGGGAATGGCAAAGTGGTGGCGTTACAGGGTAACGGCGGTTTGGGCTATGGCGTCTAGCATGTTTTTTACTTCGGCGCCTATGTCTCGGGCTTTTATGCGGATTAGGTTTAGTATGCCGCCGAGGATGTTTTTCAGGTTTTCGAGTTTTGTCTTTAATTCTGGTGTCTCGCATCCTATGGCCATTAG
>JAUWWB010000040.1 GCA_030617085.1 Candidatus Omnitrophota bacterium | reverse complement strand
CCCTTTACCCGGAAGGGAAAAAGAGCATTTTCTCCTTGCGTATTGATGTCGATGAAGTGCCGGATGAACAGCAGTTTCTTGAATATTTAAGTGTTTTTGAGCGGTATGGCGCGTGTGTAACACTTTTTTGCTCAGCTAGCGCCTTTGAGGGGAAAGAGCATCTTATAGAAAGAGCAGTAAAAGAGGGACTGGATATACAGTCCCACGGATATTACCATTATACCCATAACGATTACGGTAACCTGTATAATAATATCTCAAGGGCAAAAGATTTTTTTGATGATCTGGGTGTTAAAACCGAAGGGTTTGCCGCTCCAATGGGCAAATATAATGATAATTTAACTAAGGTTCTTGAAGCTCTGGGGTATAAGTATTCTTCTGATTTTTCTTTCGACTATTTAAATTTTCCCCATTATCCCATGGTGGGGAAAAAAGTTTCCAAGGTTTTGCAACTGCCGATATTTCCGGTTTGTCCTGAATTGATGTTCAACGCAGGGTTGACGGAAGATGAAGTTTATGACTATTTTGTCAGTGCTGTGGATTCTATAAAGGAAAGCGGTTTGCCGGTTATTCTATACGCCCATACTAATAAATTTTGTGATAAGGTTATTAAGTTCCTGGAGCGGATTATGGAGCGGATAAGTAACGATGATGAGCTCCATAAATGTACTTCAACAGACTTTGCCAGGTGGTGTTTAGATATAGAGGATACGGAGTTTTCTTCTGAATATGGTATTCTGAACCCGGCTGTGATCTCTGGAGCAATCAGTCTTCCAGATAAAGCTCTCTTCGGCGTGCGCTCTAAAAACGGTTTAAAAACGGTGTTGAAGGAAAGGGTGCGAGAGATAATAGATTGCGAGGATATCGTTCCTATGGAGGAGTTGGAGGGCAGTAAGCCCAGGATGTTCATGAAAAAAATGGTCCGGAACTTAAAAAAAGAGAAAAAAGGATCTGTACATTAAAACCTAAGGTGTTTATCTAATGAAAGTAGCGTTCTATTCATACCCGTCGGCATTTCAGAACCCGGGTGGGGGGGAGATACAGCTTTTGAAGACCAGAGAGGGGCTTGAAGAGTTGGGCGTAGAGGTCAAGCTTTTCGACCAATGGAAAGATAAGCTGGATGACTATGATGTATTCCACGTGTTTGGGTCTGTTAAGGACTGTGTAGGGCTTATGCAGAGTGCAAGAGGTAAAAATGTCAAAGTTGCTTTAAGTTCTATCTTCTGGTCCAGTTTTACCAGAGCCATATATGAGGGTGGTGGCATAAAAAAGAAGGGGGAACTATTTGTAAGACATCTTGTTAAGACGCTGTGCCCGTTTTTTCCTTCCGGTCGGAGAAAGACCATGCAGCTTTCGGATATAATTTTTCCTAATTCTGATATGGAGAAGCAGCAACTTGTAAAGCTTTTCGGGATAGGCGAAGACAAGATAATGCCTGTACCGAACGGTATAGATCCAAAGTTTCTTAAAGCGGATAGTAAACTTTTTGTGAAGAAGTACGGGCTTAAAAATTTCGTTCTCGCTGTGGGCAGGATAGAACCCAGAAAAAATCAGTTGAATCTCATCAGGGCAATGAAAGGGACGGGACTAAAACTTGTTATTGTCGGCGACCCGGTTTCGGATTATATGGGATATTATGAGGAATGTAAGAAAGCCTCAGGCGAAGATGTTGTTTTTCTTGATGGGATAGACCATGAAGACGAAATGCTTCCATCGGCATATGCTGCCTGCAAGATATTCACCGCTCCCGGATGGTTTGAAACCCCGGGGCTTGCGGCTCTTGAGGCCGCAGCAGGCGAGGCATCTATCGCCATAACTGAGTTTGGATGCACGAGGGAATATTTTGGTGAAGAAGCATCGTACTTTGATCCTTCAAATATAGAGGAAATAAGGAAAAGTGTTCTTAATGCCGGGGAAATATCCCATGAAGTAAAGAGCCGACTAAAAGAACGTATAAAAAATAATTATCTTTGGGCGAATGTAGCTAAAAAAACCCTGGAAGGTTACGAGACCGTATTAAGGAAGGACTGAAAATGAAAAAAATACTTTTTGTTATAGGCACAAGGCCGGAAATGATAAAAACAGCATCTGTTATACAGGCCCTGCGAAAAGATAAAAGTTTTAAGGTGGGAGTATGCCTGAGTGGACAGCATATCTCAATGGTTAACCAGATGCTTAAAGATTTCAATATAAAACTGGATTATGACCTTAAGATGATGAGAAAGAACCAGACCCTGGTCTCGATCGCGAAAAACCTTATGCCGAAACTTGAAAAAGTGTATGATGATTTCAAGCCCGATATAGTTTTCGTACAGGGGGATACCACTACGGCTTTTATCGCAGCTTTCATATCCTTCTACAAGAAGATCAAGGTCGCGCATATCGAAGCGGGACTCAGGACTTTCGACAGATATTTCCCTTTTCCGGAAGAGATGAACAGAACGCTCCTTTCACGACTTGCAGACCGTCATTATGCCCCCACAAAGAAGGCCAAGGATAATCTTATAGCCGAAGGCGTGCCGGCAGATCGTATAACGATTACCGGTAATACATGCATAGATTCGCTTAAGCACATGGCTGATAAGAAATACGGCTTTATAAACCGAAGACTCCGGAGCATTGATGACGACAAGAAGATAATACTTCTCACGGCACACAGGCGAGAGAATTTCGGCAAGAGGCTCGTTTCCATCTTCAGAGCGGTAAGAAAGGTTGCGATGAATAACAGGGGTATAGTGGTAATCTATCCGGTACACCCTAATCCTAATGTTAAGGCCACGGCCTACAAAGAGCTTTCCGGAGTGAAAGATGTGCTGCTATTGCCTAACCTTCATTACAGGGACATTGTCAGACTCATGTCCATGAGTTATTTTATATTAACGGATTCCGGGGGCATACAGGAAGAAGCGCCTTCCCTCGGCAAACCCGTCCTGATCCTAAGGGATAAGACCGAACGCCCCGAAGTCGTGGAAGCGGGGTCGGCAAAGGTCATTGGGACCGACAGCAAGACCATAGCCGGGGAGATGGAGAGTTTACTAAAAGGCGGTGTTAGGTACAGGAAGATGTCCGTGAAGCGAGATGTTTTCGGGGATGGGAAGGCGTCCCAAAAAATAAGAAAGGATCTGACGAAATGGTTGGAGGGATGATTATATGAAGGTGTCCATACTCATGCCTGTTTATAATGAGTCTAAGACGATTATGGACGTCCTTGAATTAGTGAAAAACGTCGAAATAGATAAGGAAATAATCCTGGTTGACGATTGCTCTACTGATGGGACGAGAGAACTTTTGAATGAACATCTACAGGAAGGCACCGAGGCTTTAAAAGTGATTTACCATGATCGCAACAAAGGGAAAGGGGCTGCGCTCCGAACGGCGCTTTTTAATGCAAAAGGTGACTACATCGTCGTTCAGGATGCCGATATGGAATATTCTCCGCAGGATTTGGTCCGTTTGGTGGAGTTCGCTGAGAGGACAGGGGTGGAGGCGGTTTATGGATCACGGTTTCTTGAGACATGGAAGACTACGTCTTTCCTTCACTTTGCTATCAATAGATTTCTTACTGTATTGACTAATATCCTTTTTGGCGGGTCTCTGACAGATATGGAAACTTGTTACAAAATGGTCAGGACGGATATCATGCGAAGTCTTGATATCCAGGCCAAAAGGTTTGAGTTTGAACCGGAAGTCACCGCCAAACTGCTCAAAAGAGGGATCAAGATCATGGAGGTCCCTATTTCATACAGGGGGCGTGGATATGACGAAGGTAAAAAGATAGGTTGGCGCGACGGTATCGAAGCCGTATGTACATTATTGCGATACCGCTTTAGCGGTTAATTTCAAGAATGAAATATGTTTATAAAAAGAGATCTCTGGTCCTTTTTGCCGCGGCCCTGGATGCCCTGGGCGGCATCGTCGCCTGGGCGCTGAAGATCTTCAGCCCGCCAAAGGCGCCCGAAAGTGTCTCCCGGATCCTTCTCATACGCGTAGACCACATCGGGGATATCATCATGTCTACGGCCGTCATCAGCCCCCTGCGCAAAGCCTTTCCCGGCGCGAAAATAGATTTTGTCGTCGCTCCGGGCGGAGCTGAACTGATCAAGAATGATCCTGATATTGACCGTGTTATCACTTTTGATCCGTCGTGGTTCAACCGGAAAAGGCCGGCAAACCTGCCCGATCAGATAAGGGACGTCTTTTCGCTGGCCGGCATCGCGAAAGAAGGTAAGTACGACGTCGCTATAGACTTGAGAGGGGATATCCGGCATATCTTTTCTCTGTTTCTGGCAGGCGTAAAATGCCGGATCGGTTACGGCATTACCGGCGGCGGCTTTCTCCTCACTCACCGGCTTCCTTACGGAGCAGTCATGCACGAGACCGACAGGAATATGGCGCTTTTGAGGCCTCTCGGCATAGAATGTGCCGCTCCGGAGATCAGATTATCTTTCCCCGGTGAGGACGCGCGGAAAGCCGATCTTCTTTTGCAGCGTTCCGGCATCGAAGGCAGGTATGCCGTATTACATCCCGTTCCGGGTCATTTTACAAAAGAATGGGACATGGAAAAGTTCATGCGCGTGGCGAGGTATGTAAGTGAAGAAAAAGGGCTTATACCGGTCGTCGTAGGAAGCGAGGCCGATAGCGGCCTCATGAGAAAGGCACTTGATCAGGCGGATACAAAGCTGCTCGACCTTTCGGGCAGGACCACGCTTCCGGTCCTGGCCGGGGTTTTAAGCGGGGCTTCGTTATTTATAGGGGTGGATTCGGCCCCGGCCCACATCGCGGCCGCGGAAGGGATACCGGCAGTGGTGCTGTTCAGCGGGGTCAACGACCCGGACCAATGGGCTCCCAGGGGACGTAATGTCAGGGTCGTTTATCCCGGTAAGGGAAAATATCTAACCGGGATCGAACCCGGAGAAGTATGTAAGGTGATCGATGAGGTCCTGAAATGAAAAAGCGTCTTCCCATAATATTACTTTTGATGACAGCGGCGGTCCTGATGTTTGCGAATCTGGGCAACCAGTATTTATGGCAAGACGAGGCGGAAACCGCTGTTCTGGGCAACAACGTGATGAAGTTCGGTTACCCGCGGGCGCTTGACGGTGAAAACCTGGTGAACCCGTCTATCAGGACCGGTCTCGGCGAAGGGTACGCGTGGCTTTACCATCCGTGGGGCCAATTTTACATCGCCGCGTTTTCCTTCCTGCTTTTCGGCGCTACTACTCTTACGGCGCGCCTGCCGTTCGCACTTTTGGGCGTCGCCAATGTGCTCATGCTGTATCTGCTGGCAAACAGGCTTACCGGGCAGAGGCTTGTGGCGGCCCTTGCGGCTTTGTTGGTGACGTTTTCCGTGCCGTATTTACTGCTGATGAGGCAGTGCAGGTACTATGCGCCGGCGGTCTTTCTTGTGCTTTTTATCCTGTTCTTTTATTCCCGGTTCCGCAAGAGCGGTTCCAAAAGAGAGCTCGCGTTGACCTCGATGGCGCTTGCGGCACTGGGGTATACGGTGCATGGCATGTTTGCGCCCGTATTCGCGGCCGTTGGCCTGCATTATGTCCTGTTTTCTTTTGACAGGAAGACGTTCCCGAAAATGGCACTGGCCGGAGCCGTTGTCCTGCTGGCCGTCGTCCCCTGGCTCTTTTTTTCAAAGAGCATTGCTCATACGGCCGTCATAACCCCGGAACGGATATGGGACAACCTGGAATTTCAGGTCAGGATGGTCAACAAGTACATCTTTCCGATCGCCTTCTTTGCCGCGGCTTACGCGATCCGGGCCGCGTGGAAAAGAAAAATGACCGTTGAGTTGACTCCACCCGAAAAGGAAACCCTGAAGCTGACCTTTACCGTCATAGCCGTAAGCATTGCCGCGTTCTGTTTCGCGCAAGAAAGAAATTTTCGATATCTCGTTTACTTTATACCGCTTTTGGGGATCGTGCAAGCCATGATATTATCGCGCCTGGCCGGATACAGCCGCGTCCTTCTGGCGGGGTTTCTCCTGATCTCGGTCACAACCGGCGTTTTTAACATGGGTACGCCCAACTTCTTTTTTCCGAAATACCTGTATGAGATAACCCACGACTACGACGGTCCGGTAGAGGGTATTGTCAAGTTCCTGAAAAAGAGCGCGAAACGCGGGGACACCGTGAAGATCATATACGGAGACCTGCCCGTCATGTTCTATACGGATCTGGCCGTTGACAATTCATGGATATACGACGACGATCACATGCCGGAGTGGATCGTCTTCAGACGGGGCTGGCACGAGAGCCTGGATAACGAATATTACGCTAAAGTACAAAGAAACTATAAAAGGCACGTCCTTGACTACCCTGACATCAAATGGGAAAACCGTCCGGGAGATCTCGGATATCACAGGTTCGCGACGGACAAAGAAGCGCCGGGCGTGATAGTTTTTGAACGGCAATAGAGGACAAACAAATACCCTATGAAGATCGGTTTCGACGCGAGGATGATAACACACCCGGGCATTGGCCGGTACATAAAGTGCCTGCTGCCGGAACTTGTAAGGCTGGCTCCGCAGGATGAATTTGTCCTTTTCGGAGATCCGGAAAAACTTGACAAGATCGGCCGTTCGGAAAACGCGCGTGTTGTCGAATGGAACGTTCCCATTTATTCGCTGCGCGAACAGCTGCCTTTCCCTTACGGCAGGGAGGATATGGACCTGTTGCACGTGCCGCATTTCAATTTTCCCGCTTTTTCCCGGAAAAAGATGGTCGTGACCGTGCACGATCTCATTTATCTCTTGTTCCCGGAGTCGGTTCCGTCGCCCCTGGCGAGATATTATGCGCACTTCATGGTCGGCATGGCTTTAAAAAGGGCGTCCGGTGTGATCGCCGTTTCCGGGAATACCCGGGATGACCTGGTAAAGATCTTCGGCGAGCGGTATTCGCATAAGATACGGATCATACCCGAGGCAGCCGACAGGTGCATCCGGAGAGTCGAAATTGAAGGCGATCTGGAAAACATCCGCCGCAGGTATCGCCTGGCGGAAAGGATCATACTTTATGTGGGCAGCGTCAAACCGCATAAGAATATTGCTACTCTAATACAGGTCCACGCCAGACTGAAGGAATGGGGTCTGCCGCATCAACTGGTCATAACAGGAAGGTGGGACAATAAGGAGAACCATCTGAAAGGGGGTATCGATAATAAGGATATCCGGTACATCGGGGAGGTTCCCGCGGAAGACCTTTGCGGCCTTTACACCATGGCTGACGTTCTTGTTCATCTTTCGCTATACGAAGGGTTCGGCCTTACCGTGCTTGAGGCCATGCAATGCGGAACGCCTGTCGTAATGTCGGATGCTTCATCGCTCCCGGAGGTGGCGGGAAATGCCGCACTTGCTGTTGCCCCCCTTAACATTGGACAAATAGCCGATACCGTGTATAATGTATTGATAAATAAACAACTTAGAGACCAGATGATAAGGGCCGGTTACGAACGGGCGAACCAGTTTTCATGGGAAAAAGCCGCCCGCGAGACCTTGGACGTTTATCGAAACATATGAAGAATGCAAAAGTAGCAATAATTCATGACTGGCTTACGGGAATGCGCGGGGGAGAGAAGTGTCTGGAAGTTTTTTGCGAACTGTTCCCCCGCGCTACGCTGTTTACCATTTTGCATAATAAAGGCAGTGTTTCCCCGGGTATAGAGAACATGGATATCCGGGCCTCTTTCCTGCAGAATTTTCCCGGCATCTCGAGGAACTATCGCAGTTTTCTGCCTTTTTTTCCGCGCGCGATAGAGAGTTTTGACCTGTCCGGGTACGATCTTGTTCTGAGTTCCAGCCATTGCGTCGCGAAAGGCGTCAAGAGCCCGCCCGGGACGCTTCACGTCTGTTACTGCTATACGCCCGTGAGATACGCGTGGAAGTTCTTCGATGAGTATTTTTCGGAGGATCCCCCGCTGAAACGGTGGGCGATCTCAATGATCATGGCCCGGCTAAGGAAATGGGACATCGCTTCCAATAAAAGAATTGATTATTTTCTGGCCATATCGGATAATGTCAAAAGCCGTATCAGGGGCTTTTACGGCAGGGAAGCGGATGTTATATACCCCCCCGCGGATATTGAGTCCCATGAGAAGGTATCAGGCGATGATGAGGGCTTTTACCTGATAGTCTCGGCCCTGGTGCCGTATAAGCGGGTGGACCTTGCGGTAAAGGCGTTCAATGAGAACGGAAAGCGTCTTG
>JAUWWB010000095.1 GCA_030617085.1 Candidatus Omnitrophota bacterium | reverse complement strand
GGCTGACCATCCTCTCAGACCAGCTACCCGTCATCGCCTTGGTGGGCCTTTACCTCACCAACAAGCTGATAGGACGCGGGCTCATCTATGGGGGGCAGGTCCATTTTCAGGATCCCCGCCTTTAACCGCGATCTCTTGGAAATCGTGGTCTTATCCGGTATTAGCCCGCCTTTCGGCAAGTTATTCCGAACCCAAAGGAAGATTACCCACGCGTTACTCACCCGTTTGCCACTATCCCCCTCCGAAGAAAGGGATCGTTCGACTTGCATGCCTAATCCACGCCGCCAGCGTTCGTTCTGAGCCAGGATCAAACTCTCCAGTTTAATCTTGGAAAACCCATGTGCTTTCGGCTATTCGATTTCAAAGAACAATTTAAAGGACAAAAAACTCCACACTGAAGCTTTGCGTATCAGCTTTCATGCGGTACAACAGTCTTCTTCCTCTCTACCATTATTATACCGCATAATCCCGAAGGATTCAAGCAAATACCGATCTGTCAAAGACGTGCTCCGTGTGGCGCAAATGACATTCTACACTAACCTGCCGGAATGTCAAGTTTTATTTTCAATTTTTTTTTGCCGCGAGAAGGGCCGCCTGAAAGCCGCCCGGCAAGGCGGTTTTAGGCCTTGAGGATCCTGCCGAATTTGCGCTTTCCGACTTTGAGGATCTTCCCTTTTTTATCCGGCGTGATCCGGGCTTTCTCGTCCCGGATCTTCTCGCCGTCGATCGATACGGCATTCTGGGCGATGAGCCGTCTGGCCTCACTTCCGGAGGCGGCGAACCCGGTCTCTCTCATAAGGTCTACTATTCCTATCTTATCCTGCTCTATGAAAAACTCCGGGATCTCTTCGGGGATCTCTTTTTTGGCGAACACCGCCTCGAAATTCTTTCCGGCTTTTTCCGCCTTGTGCCCGCCGTGATACTCGGTAACGATATATTTTGCCAGCTCCGCTTTTACTTCCTTTGGATGGGCTTTTCCGCTCTCCACATCGGCCTTGACCGCGCGGTGATCCACGTCCGTAAGAAGCTCGTAATACCGCCACATGAGCTCGTCGGAAACGGACATGAGCTTCCCGAACATCTCTTCGGGCGGCTCGCTGATCCCGATATAATTGTTCAGGGACTTGGACATCTTATCGACCCCGTCCAGCCCCTCAAGTATGGGCATGGTGATTATGACCTGCGGCTCGAGCCCGTAGCTGCGCTGGAGGTCCCTGGCAACAAGCAGGTTGAACTTCTGATCCGTCCCGCCGAGCTCGACGTCGGCCTTCATGACGACCGAGTCGTACCCCTGCAGAAGAGGGTACAGGAATTCCATGATGCTTATCGGCGCTTTCTTTTTATACCTGTTCAAAAAATCGTCCCGCTCCAGCATGCGGGCAACGGTGTAGCGGGAAGAAAGATCGAACACGCCCTCTGTCCCGAGTTTCAAGCACCACTCCGAGTTGAACACGACTTTCGTCCTGTCCCTGTCCAGGATCTTGAATATCTGCTTCTTGTAGGTTTTGGCGTTCTCTTCGACCTCTTCTTCGGTGAGCTGCTTCCGCGTCTTTGACCGCCCCGAGGGATCCCCGATGCGCCCGGTAAAATCCCCGATCAGAAAATTGACCTCGTGCCCCAGGTCCTGGAAATGTTTCATCTTCCGAAGAAGCACGGTATGCCCCAGGTGAATATCCGGCGCCGAAGGATCAAACCCCGCCTTGACCACAAGGGGTTTCTTGCGGGAAAGCTTCTCCTTGAGTTCCGGAACGGATATGACCTCCTCCGTCCCTCTCCTTATTATTTTAAGCTGTTCGTCTACCGGTTTCATAGCCCGGTCATTTTATCATATGCCGGGTTGTAGCTCAAGAGATATCCGGGGACCCGCGACCTGTCCCCCAGCACCATGCCCCTTGCTCCATGCCCCCGGAGATGCTATCATATTGATACAAAACGAAAGGAGCCCGATATGCCGAGAAAATATGGACACATTAAGGATGAAGCGTTGAAGGACGTGGCTGAATTCATGTGCGTGGCGGCGCGGACGGCGCCTAAGACGAAAGGGCAGGATAATCTCGTTATAACCATTCTCAGCAAGAGTGACAGGCAAAAGGTCGTCTCGCGGATGGAAAGGATAGCGGAAAGGGATTCGCGGCCCGGGTGCCGGCGCGATGCCGGGAACATCAGGGATGTCGATCATATAGTCGTTATCGGGACGAAGAAAAAACCCGCCGGGCTCAACTGCGGGTTTTGCGGGTATCCTTCCTGCAAGGCGCTTGGCAGGACGAAAGGCGTCTGCGCCTACAACTCCATCGACCTCGGCATTGCCCTGGGCTCGGCCGCGTCGCTGGCCGCCAGGTTCCACATCGACAACCGCCTCATGTTCTCCATAGGAAAAGCGGCGATCGAATGCGGCATTCTCGGCAAAGACGTCGTCCAGGCGATCGGGATACCTTTGTCGGCTACGGGGAAGAATCCGTTTTTTGATAGGAAGTAGGTAGTGGATAGTTGATGGTGGATGGTAAAAAAGCCCGGGATTTGTCCCGGGCTTTTTTTGGGGTGCGGTGGTGTTATTACTTGTTTTCTTCTTGTTCCTGTCCGGGTTCCTCCGGTGCGGGTTTTTCCTCCGGGGGAGCTTCGGGGGCTTTTTCCTGTGCGGGCTTTGCTTCTCTGAGGCCCTTGCTGCTGAGGGCTATTTTTTTCTGGACGCCGTCTATGTGTATGACCTTGACGGTGATGGTGTCGCCTATCTTATAGACGTCTTCCATCCTTTGTCCGGACGCGAGACCCACCTCGGAAACATGCAGCAGGCCTTCGAGGTTATCTTCGAGTTCCACGAACATGCCGAAGTTTGTGATATTGGTGACCACCCCCTCGCAGACCGTACCGGATTCGTACTTCTTTCCGATCTCGTCCCACGGGTCCGGGGTCAGCTGTTTTACGCCGATCGCCAATCTCTTGTTGTGTTCATCGACGTTCAGGACAACGCCTTCTAACTCCTGGCCCTTCTTAAGCATCTCTTTGGGATGGGTGACCCTTTTCGTCCAGGAAAGGTCGGAGACATGGACAAGCCCTTCGACGCCGCTTTCAACTTCCACAAACGCGCCGTAGTCGGTAATCGCGTTGATCTTCCCCTTCACGCGGTCCCCGACCTTGTAGCGCTCCTCCACGCCTTCCCACGGGTTCTTTTCCAGCTGCTTTATCCCGAGAGAAAGCTTCTGCTTTTCCTTGTCGGCCTTCAGCACCATGGCTTCCACGCTGTCGCCCACCTTGAACCTTTCCCCGGGATGGCCGTATTTTTTAAACCAGGAAAATTCCGATATGTGGAGAAGTCCCTCGATGCCTTTCTCCAGCTCGACGAATACCCCGTAAGGCATGATGTTCACGACCTTGCCGCTGACCACGCTGCCTTCCGCGTACTTCTCCTCTATGTTTTCCCACGGGCTGGGGGTCAACTGCTTCAGGCCGAGAGAGACCTTCACACTCTCCTTGTCAAAATCCAGCACGGCCACTTCGATCTCTTCGCCGACCTTCACGACTTCGCTGGGATGGCCGATACGCCCCCAGCTCATATCCGTGATATGCATCAGGCCCGTTATGCCGCCGCCGATATCGACGAACGCTCCGAAACCGGTTATGTTGCGCACGATCCCTTTGACGATATCTCCTCTATTAAGGCTTTCCAGTATGACCCTCTTCTCGTCCCGGCGCTGCTCTTCGACGATCTCCTTCCTGGAAAGGACTATGTTCTTTCGGGGGATGTTGATCTTCACTATCTTGAAGCTTAACCTTTGCCCCGGCAGGTTGTCCGCCCCGCCGAAATCCTGCATTACCGACAGGCTGGCCGGCAGAAAAGCTTCCATCCCGACGTCGACCATGAAGCCGCCTCTGACCTTCCTCAGGACCTTACCCTCGATAACGTCGCCTTCCTTGTGGTTTTCGACGATATTTACCCAGCCACTGAGCTTCCTGGCCTTCTCGTGAGAAAGGACGGGCATCCCCAGATCGTTTTCCTTGGCTTCCAGCAGGACGTCTATCTCATCGCCGACCTTCAGCTCCTCGGAATCGAGCACTTCCGACTTATAGATAGTCCCTTCGGACTTGTAACCTATATCGATCAGGATGTCCTTATCGCCGATCTGCACGATCTTCCCTTTTATGATCTGCCCTTCTTTGATGTCCGCGATACTTTCATCATACAGCCGGGCAAATTCCTCGCTCGCTTTGTCCTCATATTTTTGTGTCATCATCAACAAACCAACTCCTTTTAACAGATTTATAGTATTACATTGTAACTTTTTTCGCCAAAAAAAGCAACAATTTTCGTACGAAATCAGGTTTTAGGTTTTAGGTTTTAGGTTTTGGATGCCCAGTCATAGCCAGCTGTTACCCCTATAACCTATAACCTAGAACCTATAACCTAAAACCTAACACCTGGTACCCGATTCCCTCAGCCGTGAAATCGCATCCATGACCTTGTTGGCGATGGCTTCGTAGTCTTTTTTTCCGGCGCCCTCCCCGGGCACAAGTTCATCCGGCGGAATCGGCCTGCCTACGAAGACATTGATCC
>JAUWWB010000116.1 GCA_030617085.1 Candidatus Omnitrophota bacterium | reverse complement strand
GGGGCTATGGCTGCGGGGGGGGGGGGGGGGGGGGGGCCCGGGCCCAACCCCCCTTTTGCGTTAGTCCCGGAACGGGCACCGGCGCGCGCCCCCCCCCCCCCGCGGACCTTGGGTAACGCGAACCCAGTCCAACGAATAGGCGGGGCTTTCCAGCCCCGCATTGTAGCGAGCAAGTTCGCCGTAAAACAACAGGAGGAAGAGATGGCCGTTTGGGGATTGTTGAATTTCTGTAAGAGATTATTACCGTGCATGATACTGTCCTCGTGCCTGCTGGCGGGCGGCGGTGCCGCTTACGCGGGTGCGATCGATAAGGTTATCGCGGTGGTTAACGACGAGGTCGTGACGCAGCGCGAATTTGACAGGGCCTTCCTCCCGATAAGGCAGAGCTACGAAGGCCATTTCAAGGGCGAGGAACTGGAGAGGCGGCTGGAAGAGCTGAGGAAAGAGTTCCTCGAACAGCTGGTAAACTCCAAGCTTGTCATCAGCCTGGCCAAAAAAGAGGAGATAAAGATCGACGAAGAAGAGCTCAAAAGCAGGATAGAGAGGATAAAGGCGTTTTACGATTCCGAAGAGGACTTTTTGCGGGCTCTCAGCGTGAAAGGCACCAACCTGAGCGAATTCCGGGAAGAGCTGCGGGAGCAGATGCTTGCCCAAAAGCTCGTCGAGAAAGAGGTGGCCGCGGGCATTGTCATCACGCCGGGTGAGGTGCGGGATCTCTATGAAAAGAACAGGGACAAACTTATGGCCCCCAAAAAGGTCAAGGCGCGCACGATCATGATACGCAAGACCGACGGATCAGCGGAGGTAGACCAGAGGAGAAGGATAGAAGAGATAGTTTCGGAACTGGAAAGCGGCAAGGACTTTGCCTCCCTGGCGGCTGAGCGTTCGGAGGGGCCGTACGCGGAGAACGGCGGAGACATGGGGTTCGTTATTCCCGGCCAGATGCTCAAGGAGATAGATGACGCCATTTTTTCACTGGAAAAGGGAGACGTCTCCGGCATAGTCGAGACGAGCATGGGGTATCATGTCTTCCTGGCCGAGGACACGGAGGAACCGCGGCCGCTCGGCCTTGAAGAGGCCAGCGACTTCCTGAGAGAGCAGCTGTTCATGAAGAGGTTCGAGGAAGAGATGGCCGGGTGGATCGAAGAGAAAAGGAAGCATGCGTATATCTCCTACAAATAAACCCATCGTTTTCATAACCATGGGGGATCCCTCCGGAATAGGACCGGAGGTGATCATGAGGTCAATGGCAAGCCCCTCGGTGAAGGGGCTTGCCATTTTTGTGATCGTGGGCGACGCGGACGTGATGGAACGGGCTTCCAGGTCCTTCCGCCGTGGCCCCGCGGTGCACCGGATGAAGTCAGCGGAGGAAGAGATCTTTCCGGAAGAGGGCGTCGTGAACATCGTCGACCCGGGGCCCCCTTTAAAAGAAGCCAGGCCGGGCGTTCCCTCGGATGAAGGGTCCGCCAAGGCCCTGGAGTGCCTTGCCGCGGCCGTGCGCCTGATGCGCGGCCTGCCGGACAGCATGCCGAAGGCGTTGGTGACCGCCCCGTTGAGCAAGGAAAGGGCCGCCCGCGTTCATCCGGGTTTTATCGGCCATACGGAATACCTCCGCGACGCGTATTCCTCGAAACTTGTCACCATGGTCATGGTAGGGAAAAACCTGTGCGTCGTCCCGGTTACGCGGCATATACCTTTGAGAGACGTCGCTTCGAGCCTGAGCGTGGACCTGATCGCGGAGACGCTGCGCCAGGTCAGCGATAACCGCGCGCTTATATGCGGCAAGAAAGACGCCCGGATAGGCGTGTGCGCCTTGAACCCGCATTGCGGTGAGGGCGGAAAGATCGGGCGGGAAGAGATAGATATTATCGCACCGGCCGTCCGGAAGGCGAAAAAACATTACGATAATATCGAAGGCCCCGTATCTTCGGACGTGGTCTTTTACAGGGCGATGAAAAAGGAGATAGACATAGTCGTCTCCATGTACCATGACCAGGGCCTTGCCCCTTTCAAGATGGTGGATTTTGACACCGGCGTCAACATGACGCTGGGCCTGGGCCACGTCAGGACCTCTCCCGACCACGGCACCGCCTTCGACATAGCGGGAAAGGGCATCGCCAGGTCGGCATCGATGGAACACGCTATCAGGGTGGCTGTCAGGGCCGTGCGTAGTTCGTAGCGATCTAATTGCATGTAGGGGCAGGCCCCTGTGCCTGCCCTTTTGACCCCGACGCTTACTGAACAGGCGGGACGGAATATGGACCTAAGGCAGCTTAAACAGTTATGGAAAGAGCACGGTTTCCGGCCCAACAAGCGGCTCGGGCAGAACTTTCTGATCGATAAGAACGTCAGGGATAATATCCTTCGCGCGCTTTCCCTGGATGAAAGCGGCACGGTCGTCGAAATAGGCTCTGGGTTTGGTGTGATGTCCTTCGCCCTGGCCGAAAGGTGCGGAAAACTGTTCGCGGTGGAGAAAGACAGCAGGATCTGCGAGATCATGGGCCCGTATTTCAGGGGCGCGGAAAATTTGAAGCTTGTCCATGCGGATATTCTCGAAGTGGATATATGCGGATTGGCGAAACAGGGAGAGCGGATCACCGTCTTCGGCAACATCCCCTATTACATCTCCACTCCCGTTATCGAAAGGATGATCGAGCAAAGGCGTTGCGTGGGCTCCGTTCACATCGTGATCCAGGAAGAGCTGGCGGACAGGATCGTCTCCCCCCCCGGCTCAAGAGTGTACGGGTCGGTCAGCTGCTACATCCAGTTCTATACCAGGCCGAAAAAGCTTTTCAGGATAAAGAAAAATTCGTTCTACCCCAGGCCGAAGGTGGACTCATGCCTTCTGAGCCTGGAGATGCTGCCCGAACCAAGCGTCCGCGTCAAGGACGAGGCCCTCATGTTCAAGATCATCCGCAAGGCATTTTCCCAGAGGCGCAAAAAGATCATCAACCCCCTGTCAGACAGGACCTTCACGTCAATAAACAGGACCGGCTGGGAAGAACTCCTAAACCGCTGCCGCATAGACCCCGCAAACCGAGCGGAAAACCTCTCCCTGTCCGATTACGCCCGCCTGGCGGACGCGGTGGGGGAAACAGTTAGTCCGTAGTTCGGAGTTTGGAGTTCGGAGTTCGGAGTTTGGAGTTCGGAGCGGCCCCCACTCCCATCCGAATAGGCGGGGCTTTCCAGCCCCGCATTGTTGGGTAGCCTTTTTAGTTCGGAGTGAGTGGGGCGATACGGGTTCGCCCGCCTCTGGCGGGCTCCTTTTCGGTGCCGTAGGAGGGGCCTCCCCTCGACTTCGCTCGGGATGGTTCACGGATGGTGAGCCTGTCGAACCACCAGCCCCGCATTGTCCCGCAACGTTCCCATTACGTACGTAAGAGGTCGGGGTCAGCCCTTGAAATGTGAAATGAGGTTTTTCGTCTCTTCCCTGATTTGGCTCATTTCACATTTCAAGGGCTGACCCCGCTCGCCTCACAAAGCGGAAGGAGTGAGAAATGGACATCAATTATCTTACGGCGGAAGAGGTCAGGGAAGCGGTCGACAATAAACGGCCGGTAGTGACTATTGTGTGCGCGAACTGCAAGAATGAGACTAAGGTTGGCCTCAGTATCATACGGGAATACTTGGATAGTTTTCCCTGGTCTGCCGCAGAAATCGGGAAAGAAGCGCCTACATTAAAGCCGGTGGACCATTGCGCTTGCGGAGCCGAGATACAGCTTAAAGGGGAAGACATTGACACTATTAAAGAATTAGTAGCCGGGATATAAAAAAGATACATTCCAAAACAAAAAAGCGGAGCCGCCTTTCGGCAGTTCCGCTTTGCACCGGTGACAAAGGGGGGCGAAAGTCAATGGCGCATTCACCGGAATACAGAAAACCAAATACTGCAACGGCTTGACTAAGGCGTTTGCTCTGT
>JAUWWB010000111.1 GCA_030617085.1 Candidatus Omnitrophota bacterium | reverse complement strand
GGCAAGATACGCGAAACCCAGCGCCAGCGAAGTTAAGACTGCCAGTAGAAGAACGACTCGAAAGAAGGTTCTCATATAAAAAGGCACGCCCGACAGGATTCGAACCTGTGACATTCTGCTTAGAAGGCAGATGCTCTATCCAGCTGAGCTACGGGCGCGCGTTATCCTTTTCTGGTGCGGATGGAGGGATTCGAACCCTCACGGTAAAACCACTGGCTCCTAAGGCCAGCGCGTCTACCAGTTCCGCCACATCCGCTTTTTAGTTATCAGTGAACAGTTATCAGTTATCAGGAAAGCTTTACTGGTAACTGATAACTGAATTAAACTGGTCGGGAAGGTGGGATTCGAACCCACGACCCCCTGCTCCCAAAGCAGGTACGCTAGCCAGACTGCGCCACTTCCCGGGCGTTTCAAACGTGAAAGATCAGTTTATCAAATGAGGTTGAAAAAGCCAACCATCCTCCGACTTTTTCATTATATCAACGGCTTTTTTTCAAGTCAAGCTCAGAACCCGGCTGGTGTCATTTTTGACGTGACTTGTCGCGGGGTTTTTGGTAATATTTTTACGCGCATCGTGGATAACGGCGGCTCCGCGTTTATCAGCCGTGCGCCTGAAAAGCGCGCGGCCCCATGCAGAGAGGAGAAACACTATGAGCATAAAAAACCTGGTTATCTTCATTTTAACATTATGGGTGTTTTTCATTCCCGGCCGGCTACCCGCAAGCGAATGCGGAATGGAAGAGGTCTCCGGGGGGATGCCGGGAGAGGTCTTGTGTGTCAAAGGCGTCGATGGGACGGATATGCTTTATGCCGGAACGGAGGAAGGCCTGTACAGGACAAGGGATGCCGGGAGCAGCTGGGAAAAGGTCCAGCTTCCGGGGGGCGTCTTCGATGTCCGGGATATCGCCTTCGCGGGAGAGGATATATTTATCGCTAGCGAAAGCGGCGTTTACACGGGCAGGTCCGGCTCCGGGTGGGAACGGGTGTCCGGCATTGGGGATATTATGGGAGTGGCCGCGTCCTGTGAAAAGGCGCCCGATCGCGTTGTGCTTGCCTGGACCGGAAAGGAACTCTTTCGTTTGAACGGGAGGTCCCCGGACCGTGTCTCGCCGGAACTGGCATGGGACAGGATCGATGACGTAGCTTGCCGCGACGGTGTCATACTTGTAGCCTCCGGCGGGAACATTTATCGTTCATCTGACGGTGGGAAAGCGTGGGAGAAGATATTTCTGGTGAAGGACTATGACGGCGAAGAAGAAATTGAACGGACAACCGGTGATGAGGATGCCGGCCCGCGGCTTTCAATGATCAGGAACATCGATCCGTCCTCTGAGCAGGGCGCGGTCGTCGCGACCGACCGTGGCATATTCTTGATAGGCGAGGGGAAGCGTTTGCCGGTACGGCTCGATGCCGCCGGACTCCCCGTGAGGCGCCTGGAGCACGCGGCGTACGCGGGAAAGCGCCTTTTCGCGGCAACGGATAAGGAGGTCTTTCTCTATTCGGAAAAAGAAAGCCGGTGGAAGCCTTTTTTTGCGAAGACCTTTCCCGGGGCCATTTCCGCCTTGAGCGGGCACACCGGCAGCGGGGGGCGCACCTGGCTCTGGGCCGCCGGCGGAAGATATCTGTACAGGAGAGACATCGATACGCTCCCGGGATCGCAAGGGGAGCATGACGACGCGCAAAAGCCTTCTGGCAGGGAAGCCGGAGAGCCGTCCATCCGTGATGTCCAGCGCATGGCCGTAGAATATGCCGAAGTGAGCCCGGAAAAGATCAAAAGGTGGAGGACCGGCGCGAAATGGAAGGCCATCATGCCGAGGGTGTCACTGGGCTTTTCGGAATCGAGCGACGACAATGTCGAAATATACAAAAGTTCGACGACGTCCTATGTCGTGACAGGCCCCAGGGAGATAGATACCGATTGGGACATAGACCTGACATGGGACCTGTCAGACCTCGTTTGGAACGACGTCCAGACGAGCATAGACGTCAGGAGCAAGCTCATGGTGCAGCTGAGAAGCGGAATACTCGAGGACGTGACGAGGCTGTATTTTGAGAGGAAGCGCCTCCTTGAGGAGATCGCCGGGATGGAGGAACAGACGCGAGAAGAGCCCGACAGGCAAAAACTTCTAGAAAAAAAGATCAGGGCGGAAGAGATCACCGCCTACATCGACGCCCTGACAGGAGGAAAGTTCACGCAAGCCATCGAGCCCGTTGGTGAGGTTGGGCGTGGGGAGTGATGGTAAATGACAAATAACAACCCCAAACCACGTTGGGTTTGGGGTTGCCCTGAACCCTATGTGGTTCAGGGCAAAATTCTCTTGACAAAACGCGCTTAATGGTTACAATTTAGTTCGGGAAAAAATCGGAGGATGGTATGAAGCTTGAAAATAAGGTTTCCATGGTTACAGGGGCGGCGCGTGGTATTGGGAAAGAGATCGCGGTGCTTTTTGCCGGGGAAGGGTCCGACCTGGCGATCTGTGATGTTAATGAGGAGATACTGGCCGAGACGAAAAGCGAGATCGAGAGCGCGACCGGGCGGAAGGTCCTGACCGCAAAAGTCGATGTGGCATCGGTGAAGGAAGTCGAAGATTTCGTCAAGAAAATCCTTGACAATCTCGGGAGTTTGGATATACTTGTCAACAATGCCGGCATCACCAGGGACAATCTTGTCCTCAGGATGTCGGAAGAGGAGTGGGATGCCGTGCTGGACGTGAACCTTAAAGGCGCGTTCAACTGCATTAAGGCGGTGACCCGCCCGATGATGAAGAAGAGAAGCGGTAAGATAGTCAACATGGCTTCCATCATAGGGCTCATGGGCAACGCCGGTCAGGCCAATTACTCCGCCAGCAAGGGGGGGCTCATCGCGCTGACGAAGACCGTGGCCAAGGAGCTGGGCTCCCGCAACATAAACGTCAACGCCATCGCGCCCGGCTTTATTCAGACGGAAATGACGGATAAGCTTGCCGATGAAGCCAGGGAGAAGCTGCTGGGCCTGATTCCCCTGGGGCGGATGGGCAAGACAGGTGATGTGGCAAAGCTCGCTCTCTTTCTGGCAAGTGACGACTCGGAGTATGTTACCGGGCAGGTCATCCAGGTGGACGGCGGCATGGTCATGTAAATAACGGATTTTAATGGTTCTTTAGTCAAATCGCAAAAAGGAGGAGCAGATGTCTGAGATAGCGGAAAAGGTCAAATCGATCGTGGCTGAACAGCTTGGCGTTAAAGCCGAGGAAGTCAAAGAGGACGCCAAATTTATTGATGATCTCGGCGCCGATTCTCTGGACACAGTCGAACTGGTAATGGCTCTCGAAGAAGAATTCGGGGCAGAGATACCGGACGAGGACGCCGAGAAACTGACAACCGTCGGTGAAGCCATCAAATATATTGAAGAAAAAGCCGCGAAGTAAAACAGCAAAGATAACATTACAACCTTCCACTGAAAATAATGTCCAAAAGAAGAGTAGTCCTTACGGGGGTAGGCGCCGTTACTCCCGTAGGGAACAATGTCAAAGATTTCTGGGAAGCCCTTTTAAGCGGTAAGACGGGTGTTGCTCGCCTCACCGCTTTCGATCCCTCACCTTTCAGCTCGCAGATCGCTGCCGAAGTGAAAGGGTTCGATGCGACCAAATACATGACCCCCAAGCAGGAAAGGCGCTTTGATCCGTTCGTAAAGTTCGCGATAGCGGCGGCAAAGATGGCTGTCGAGGACAGCGGTCTTGACCTGGGGGCCATCAACATGGAGAGGGCAGGAGTCTATATCGGATCGGGTATAGGCGGATTACATACGATCGAGGTGGAGCACGAAAAGTATCTGCGGATCTCCGATGAGCACAAAGCGGCATCCAGGATCTCCCCATTCCTGATCCCCATGCTGATAGTGAACATGGCCTCCGGAATGGCTTCGATCGAGCTGGGTTCAAGGGGCCGAATTCAGCGGTCGTGACCGCCTGCGCGACAGGCAGTCACTCTATCGGGGACGCGTTCAAGATCATACAGAGAGGCGACGCCGATATGATGG
>JAUWWB010000159.1 GCA_030617085.1 Candidatus Omnitrophota bacterium | reverse complement strand
TTGAATTTTGAATTTAGGCAAAATTCAAGACCTGACCCCGCTTCTTGCTGACCCCGCTTCTTGCCTACTACCTATCCAGGCGCGCCCGGAATCTCTTCCATGGGAAAGTAGCGCCGGGGCACTCTGTTCGGGCGCCGGGGACCCGGCCGTGTCCCATTATATTCTTTTTGGGGATCCTGTAAAATTTTCGGAGGCGATTTACCAGATAGACCAGGGAATCCATTTGCCTGGGAGACACTTTATCCCTGGAAAAGTTCCCGACAAGACATATGCCTATACCTTTACTATTCATCCCGCCCGCCTTGCAATGGGCGCCGTCGGCCTGCTTTATCCAGCGCGGCGTCGTCTCTATCTGCCCGTCATCCTTGCCGCACGTGCCGTTGTCGATGATGAAGTGATACCCCACGCCCTTCCACCCGCGCTTCAAGTGGGCCCTATTGAACTCACTCGAATTTCCGCGACCGGTCGCGCTGTGGTGGATGATCATATATTCCCACTTCCTTCCGGGATACAGGGTGATCACGTCTTTTCTCCGCGCCGCGTCCGGGATATACAACCGCTTGCCGATCTCCAGGTCAGTGACATCCTTGATATTATTTATTTCCTTTATAATATCGGCATCCACTTCATACATCCTGGCGATGCGCCAGACGGTCTCCCCCGGCGCCACCGAATGATAAACCCCCTGCCGCACCCCGACCGGAATAGCGGCAGGAAACGCGCACGTAAAAGTCTGACCCGGAAGAGCCGCCACATGCCCCGCCCTGCAGGAAGAAAGCCCCACCGCCATGAGGCAGCAAGCTAAAAAGGTCCACAGTTTCTTATTCGTGAATACCATCCATCTCTCCGTAGTTCAACCCCATAAAACCTCCACTAATTATAAACGACTCAATGGGGTCAGGTCTACACTTTTAAGAAAAACTGCAAGTTGTCAACAAGCTGTCAACAGAAAAGTGACATTTCGTAACAAATACCCAAAAAACCAACCTGCGTTTTGTTGACAACTTTTACTTTGGAACAGAATTTGAAGTTGTCAACAAGTTATCAACAAAACAAGTGTATCCCGGTATTTAACGGTGCGCACTAAGGGCTTGCCCGCCTCCGGCGGGTAAGCCCGTCGTAGATGGTAGCAATCCTTTCGCAGGCTATGGTTCGACAAGCTCACCATCCCTGAACCATCCCGAGCGAAGTCGAGGGAAAGCCTGCGGCTACATTTTTTGGGATTTGTAGGAAAGCGACCCCTACGTGCGGCCTCTTTGTTTTTTGCGGCGTTCGATAAGTATGGATATCAGGATGCCGATCTCGTAGAGGAATATCATCGGGACGGCGAAAAGGAGCATGTTGAAGATGTCCTGGGTGGGGGTTATGACGGCGGCAAGGATCATTATCGCGAGGATCGCGTAGTGTCTTTTCCGCCTCAGCACACTCGTTTTCAATATGCCCATATCGGTAAGAAGCCCCATGGCGACGGGGATCTCAAAGACGATCCCCCCGACCAGGACCAGGGACCCGAAAAAGGACGTATATTTGCCGAGCGTGATCTTCGCGACCGCAATGCCGCTGCTGAACCCGATAAGAAAATCGAGCGCCGCGGGGATGGCCACGAAATAAGAGAACGCTATTCCCCCGAAGAAAAGCCCCATGGCGGAAAAGAGCCATAACGCGACACGGCCCCGCGCGTTTTCGGGCATCGCGGGGGAAAGGAACGCCCAGACATGGTAAAGCATCACGGGAAAGGATACGATAAAACCGGCGAGAAGCGATACCTTGATATACGCCGCGAACGCTTCGGTGGGACTGATAAAAATGAATTCATCGGTGAGGCCGAGGACCGGCCTTTTTACAAGCGTCATGATGCTGCCGCCCCGCCAAAATGAGATCACGGCGGCTAAGACGAGTGCCGACAGGCACCATAGTATCCGCCCCCGCAGCTCCTCAAGATGGCCGATAACATCCAGCCTTCCTGGTTCCTCCGGGTGAAAAGGGCTCATTCGGTGCCTTCGGCGTCACTCTTTCCCGTAAATTCCTGCGTCCCCTTCTTGAACTCGCTCAAGGCCTTCCCGAGGGCCCTTCCTATCTCAGGCAGTTTCGCTGCCCCGAAAATGAGGAGCGCGATGACAAGTATCAACAATATCTCAGGCAACCCCAGTCCAAACATGAGCCGATCCCTCCTTCATTTTTGCGCGGGTACTACAAAAATCAAACCACAGAGACCACAGAGCAGAGAGTAACACCACAGTAGAATGAATTTCTGTGTTCTTAAAATAAATCATTTTTCTGTGGTCTCTGTGTTTTCACTCTGTGTCCTCCGTGGTTTCAATAATACGTCCCGTTCTTTGCATATCTCCTAGAATGTCGGCTAATTCCCTGGTATGACGCATTAATTCACGGTAATATTTCCCGGCTCCGACCGCTGTGAAGATCGTCGCACCCGCCACGATAACGGATATCGCTATCTTCAGGTACAGTTTGGTCCCGGGCCGGAACCACAAAAGAAGCAACCCGAGCGGACCGAAAATGAAGATCGCGCCCGCTATCACCCAGGGCCTGAAATACCACAATGCCTTTTCATCCCCGACATTTTGATCGTTGAGAATTTCGGCGCCGCTTCCCGTAGAGCCGCTTAACTCGTTTTCGTTCTTCTTCTCTTCCATCTTATCGTTCTGGGAAGCTTCTGGTATGTAGGACTTGTCGGCGGGATATAC
>JAUWWB010000073.1 GCA_030617085.1 Candidatus Omnitrophota bacterium | reverse complement strand
CGTTTTTTGACACTCTCGGCATGGGGCTGGGCTTCACCTGCGCGCTTGTCGTGCTGGGGGCCGTGCGGGAGCTGCTCGGGGCCGGGACCGTCTTCGGCTTTTCCGTCATGTGGGAAGGCTTCACGGATTGGATCGTCATGGCCCTGCCGGCGGGGGCGTTCATCACCCTCGGGCTTCTTGTCGGGATATTCAATATAGTGGACAAGAAGGTAAGGAAAGGCAAAGAGAGATAATCGGTCATGAAAGAACTTATTTTGATATTGATCGCCGCCAGCATCACGAACAATTTCGTGCTTACGTACTTTCTGGGCATATGCCCTTTTATCGGGGTGTCCAACAAGATAGAGAGCGCCGCGGGCCTGGGAATAGCGACGACGTTCGTCATGACCATGGCCGCGACCGTTACCTGGCTTATATATCACTATATCCTGACGCCGTTCAACCTGATGTTCCTGCAGTATGTCACCTTTATCATAGTGATCGCCAGCTTCGTGCAGTTCGTGGAGATGTTTATCAGGAAAGTGTCCCCGCCGCTCTATAAGGCGCTGGGCATATTCCTGCCTCTCATAACCACGAACTGCGCCATTCTCGGGCTTACGCTTTTCATGGTCCTCAGGGACTATTCGTTCCTGGAGTCGGTCATTTTCGGGCTGGGAGCGGGCATAGGGTTTACCCTTGCTCTCGTCCTCATGGCCAGCATGCGCGAAGAACTCGTTTTTTCCGAGGTTCCCGAGCCCCTCAAGGGCGCCGGGATAACGCTCATAATGGCCGGGATGCTCGCGCTCGCGTTCATGGGTTTCGGAGGCATCATCAGCGGCTGAGCGGAATGATAATATGAATAACCTAATGCTATCATCAGTGCTGAGCATGGCGGGCCTGGCGGTCTTGTTCGCTTCCGTCCTGGCGTTTGCCGATAAAAAGCTGAAGGTGAAGGAAGACCCCAGGGTGGACGAGATAAACCATCTCCTGCCCGGCCTGAACTGCGGGGGGTGCGGTTTCCTCAGCTGTCATGACCTCGCCGAACATATCGTGAAAGAAGGGGCCGATCCGGCCAGGTGCCACGTAATAAGCAATGAGAACAGGGAAAAGCTGTTTGAGATAGTGGGCGCGGAAGCGGCCGCGGCCTATCCTAAAGTCCCGCTTGTTCATTGCGCGGCCCGGTCGGAAAACAAGGAACCTGTGGCTGAATACAGTGGGACGCGCACCTGCCGCTCGGCAGATCTCGCTTTCGGCGGCGGGATGCGGTGCGAATACGGGTGCACGGGTTTCGGCGACTGCGTGGACGCCTGTCCCTTCGGGGCCCTCCGGATGGAGAACGGCCTGCCGGAAGTCGACATGCAAAAGTGCACGAGCTGCGGCAAGTGCGTCGCGGCCTGCCCGCGCGATATCATCAGCCTGCAGGAGAAGAAACATGAGAAGCTTTTCTACGTGGCGTGCAGTTCGCGTGACGGCGCCCCCAGGGTAAGGGAGATCTGCCCGGTGGGATGCATCGCCTGCGGCATCTGCGAGAAACTGTCCCCGGAAGGCTTCTTCAAGGTCACGGACAACCTTTCGCACCCGGACTATTCAAAGCAGGACAGGCGGGAAGAGATCGAGAAGCTGCGGGCAAAGTGCCCGACGAAAGTCATTAAGGAAGTGTAGCGCAAAATGAATATCGCCGTATTCGCCTCGGGGAATGGGAGCAACCTGCAGGCGCTTATTGACGCGGAAGCGAAAGGGGATCTGGCCGGCGGGAGGATCTTGCTGGTCGTGTGCGATAAGCCCGCCGCTTTCGCGCTGGAGCGCGCCGGAAAAGCCGGGATAAAGACCTTTGTCCTCGAGGCGAAGGATTTCAAGTCCCGCGAGGATTATGACGCGAGAATCGTCCGGCGCCTTAAGGAAGAGAATATCGAACTCGTCGTCCTCGCGGGGTTCATGCGGATACTCAGCGCTCCGTTTCTTGAGGAATACGAGGGGCGCGTGCTCAACGTACATCCCGCGCTTCTTCCATCGTTCAAAGGAGTCCACGGCATAAAGGACGCCTTCGAGTACGGGGTGAAGGTCACGGGGGTCACCGTGCATTTCGTTAACAACGAACTGGACGGAGGCCCGGTGATACTTCAGTCATGCGTGCGTATCGAGCCTGACGATACCCGTGAAACCCTGGAAGAAAAGATACACGCTGAAGAGCACAGGTTGTACCCTGAAGCCGTGCGCTTCTTTGTTCAGGGGAAACTCAAGGTCGAGGGCAGGAAGGTGCGCATTTTAAATTAAAAGGATAAGGAGAAGAAATGTCGACAAAAATCAAAGAGATAATGGGACGGGAAATAATGGATTCGAGGGGCAACCCCACAGTGGAGGTTGACGTCGTACTCGAAGACGGGTCGCTGGGCAGGGCCGGGGTGCCGAGCGGGGCATCTACGGGCGAACACGAGGCGGTCGAGCTGCGCGACGGCGATAAGGCCCGGTACATGGGCAAGGGCGTCACGAAGGCCGTTGCCAACGTCAACGGGGAAATAGCTTCAAAGCTCAAGGGCATGGACGCCTCTGATCAGGAAACGCTGGACAGGGCGATGATCGACCTTGACGGGACGCCCAACAAGGGCAGGCTGGGGGCCAACGCGATACTTGGCTGTTCCATGGCCGCCGCAAAAGCCGCCGCCGTCTCGAAGGGGATACCGCTTTTCAGGTACCTGGGCGGTGACGAGGCGAAAATACTGCCTATCCCGATGATGAACATCATTAACGGCGGAAAGCACGCGGATAACAACGTGGACCTGCAGGAGTTCATGATCATGCCGATAGGGGCCCCTTCTTTTAAGGAAGCCCTGAGGATGGGCGCCGAGGTCTTTCACAACCTGAAGAAGATCCTGTCGTCCAAAAAGCTTTCGACCTCGGTGGGGGACGAAGGCGGCTTCGCGCCGGACCTCAGGTCGAACGAGGAAGCGGTGGAAGTCATCCTCGAGGCCGTTGCCGCTGCCGGGTACAAGGCGGGAAAAGATATCAGCATAGCGCTCGACCCGGCTTCAAGCGAGTTCTATGAAGAAGGTTCCTATGTCCTCAACGCCGAGACCGACCCGAAAAAGTCCTCTTCGGGGATGGTGGATTTCTACGCGGACTGGCTGGATAGGTACCCGATAGTGTCCATCGAGGACGGCCTCGCCGAAGACGACTGGGACGGGTGGAAGGAGCTGACCGACAGGCTCGGGGGCAAGGTGCAGCTGGTGGGGGACGACCTCTTCGTCACCAACACCGCGAGGCTCGAGCGGGGCATAAAAAAAGGCGTCGCCAATTCCATCCTTATCAAGGTGAACCAGATAGGGACGCTGACGGAAACCCTGGCGGCGATCGACATGGCCGCGAGCGCCGGCTATACGGCCGTCATTTCCCACCGTTCCGGCGAAACGGAAGACACGACCATAGCGCATCTCGCGGTCGCGACCGGCGCCGGTCAGATAAAGACCGGGTCGACCTGCAGGACGGACCGCATATGCAAGTATAACGAACTTCTGCGCATCGAAGAGATGCTTGGTGCGGACGCAGTCTACGGCAGCCAGATATGGAAAGAAAGAAAATAGCTTTTTGCCTCGTGGCCCTCTCGGCGGCGCTTTGCGTCATTTTTCTGCCGGGGTTTTCCGAACTGCAGAAACTGCGCGGGCAGAACGAGCAACACCTCAGCCGCATCGCCCTGCTGGAAGAGCATAACGATAAGCTGCAGTGGGAGCTCGCGAAAATGAGGGATGACCCCGAATACGTCAAGATGAAGGCCCGGGAGAAACTTGGCATCATCAAAAAGGACGAGATAATATACAGGAAAAAGCGAGTAAGCCCTTAGCCCGCATTTCTATGAATTACATCCATGAGCGCTGAGAAATCGCTTCACCTGATACGCGCTTCGCAGGCCTTCGGTCGCGCCGCGGCCCTTGCAGACCAAGGCTGAGGCGGCGGAAGCGAAGGCGAGGGTTTCTTTTTTTTCTTCCCGGAAAGCTTCCTTGCCCAGGAGACAATAGCGGTAGATTAGGCCAGCGGTAAAAGCATCGCCCGCTCCTATGGTGTCCACGACCGGGACCTTAAAGACAGGGGAGTATGTTTTCTTTTTTCCGTCCCAGAAAAAGGCTCCCTTGTGTCCGCGAGTGACGACGATATTCCGGGGGAGGCGGTCCAGGGCGCCGGTCAGTGTTCTTGCCCCGGTAATGCCCAGGGCGTCCGATTCGCTTAGCTTGAGAAGGTCCACAAATGAGATAAGTCTGTTGATCCTCTACCGCGCTTTTTCGCTGCCCGAGATCCACGACCTCCGCCAGTTCGGGTCATACGAGATAAAAACGCCTTCTTTTTTCGCGTGTTCCATGAGTTCCAGCGTATTTTCAAACGTGAAATCGGAATAAGTGTACGCGGAGGCGGTGTGGAATACGCCCGCCTTTTTGAACAGCGCAGAAGGCACCTGGCCCTTTTTGAACGCGGTCTGCTGCCCGCCGGACCGGTAGAAAAGATACGAGGAATTTCCTTTTCTGTCTATCCGGGCAAGCGCAAGGGCGGTTTTCAGGTCTTTATCCTGCATCACGTATCTTGTCCGGATCTTTTCCTTACGCAGGATCTCCAGGAGGTTGTTGCCGAGAAAATCTCCCCCGGTCTTCGCCAGCAGCGAAACCGAAAGGCCCAGGCGCGCCATATGACGGAAGTGTTAAAAACGGACCCGCCCGGACAGGCCCTGAACGTCATGTATTTCTTATCTCTGTTGCCTGCCGCTATGAGGTCAAAAGCGATATTGCCCAGGCAGATGACGTTGGTTCGGTTGTTCATAATATAATTATGTTAGCATGTAGCTGGGGGAAATACAAGTTGGGTGAGTGGGGGTGGACTTGTTTTGAAAATCGAAAATCGAGAATCGACCGCAATCGATAATCTCTGATGAGTCTATTTTCGATTATCGATTGCTCTACCAAAATAAAAGGCTCTCATGGCAAAACGCCATGAGAGCCTTTTATTTTGGTTGCGGGGGAGGGAATCGAACCCTCGACCTTGAGGTGATGAGCCTCACGAGCTACCTCTGCTCCACCCCGCGATAAGATCAAACCGCTAAGGAATGAGAATTATAGCAGATATCACGCAGCCTGGCAAGCGATTTTTTTGCAATTTGCAATTGTTTTGCAAAAACCGTGTAGGGGCAGGCCCCTGTGCCTGCCCTTAACCCACGTCCACACGGCCCCCACGTCGTGTTTTTTGGTTTTTGGGTGGCGTGGGGGGCGCGTTACGTCTTCGCATCGTTGCGAACGCTGGGCAAAGGGCAGGCACAGGGGCCTGCCCCTACATGTTTTTTGGTATTTTTTGTCAACCGGCAATACAAATTGACAGACCATATTATATATGCTATAAAAATGTTTCGCAAAAACAGAGGAGAAGACTCATGATTGAGCGGTATACGCGTCCCGGGATGGGGAAAATATGGACGGATGAGAACAAGTTTCGCAAGATGCTCGATATCGAGATACTGGCCTGCGAGGCGTTCGCCGAACAGGGCCTGATCCCGAAGGAAGCGGTGAAGACCATCAGGGAAAAGGCCACTTTTGACGTCGGCAGAATAAAGGAGATCGAGGAAAAGACCCGCCACGATGTAGTCGCTTTTATCAAGAACATATCCGAAAACATCGGCGAAGAGGCCAAATATCTCCATTTTGGCCTGACATCAAGCGATATATTGGATACGGCGCTTTCCGTGATGATGACGGAGGCCATGGGTGAGAGAGCTAATTGCCGCTGATTTACCCTTTGCCCGGGAGGAACTAACCAGGGACGAAGCCCGAAAGCTGTTTGCCAGTCAGCCCTATAAGCTGGAGCTGATTGATGAAATTCCCGATGAGATGGTTACTATTTACAAGCAGGGTTCGTTTGTTGATTTGTG
>JAUWWB010000126.1 GCA_030617085.1 Candidatus Omnitrophota bacterium | reverse complement strand
AGAAGGTCCTCGATCTCCTTCTTTTTCGCGTCCATGCCCGCCCGGACATCCTCAAGCTCCTTCTTTGCCATGACGGCATATTCGCTGTCCTCGCCTTCTTCCTCGATGATCCTCTTCAGGCCTTCCTCCTCATTCTCCAGCGAAAGATACCCCTCATACGCCGCGACGATATCCTTCAGGTCCGCGTATTCCTTGGACTTGATCCTGTACTGCTCGCGGTTAGACAAAAGTTCCGGAGAAGAAAGCTCTTTCTCAAGCTGAACGTACCGCTCTTTCTTTTTTCTGAGGGCCTCGAACATGTTACTCATAAGCTATCCTGTCCCATCCCGCTTTATGCCGTCTTTTTGGTTTTATAACGCTTCTGGAAACGCTCGACCCTTCCGGCGGAGTCGACGAGCTTCTGCTTCCCGGTATAGAACGGGTGGCAACTGGAGCATATCTCAACATGGACGTTCTCTTTCGTCGAACGCATATGCACCGTATTGCCGCAGGCGCAGACAATAGTGGTATCCACGTATTTCGGATGTATGCCTTTCTTCACTTCTAACCCCCTTTTGTAAATATAGTATTCCTATATGGTTACGGATAAGAATAATATTTTACAGGAAATTCCGCAAATATCAAGAGTTTTTTGGATCCAAATTGGGTTGGTATTGTAATTTATGGTAATTTGTAGTAATTTATTGTAATTTTTTGTAATTTATATGCAACTAATATCCAACCCAATCACAACAATCAATTACAACCAATTACAATCAATTACAACCAATTACAATCAATTACAATCAATTACAATCAATTACAATAAATTACCATCCACTTTACTACCCATCCGTACCAGCGAAACCCTACACTTTCCCCATATTCTCAAGGAATTCCTTGTTCGTCTTGGATTTTTTCAGGCGGTCTATGAGCAGCCGCATGGCTTCCACGGAATCGAGGTCGCTCAGGACCTTGCGCATCAGCCACACCTTCTTAAGCTCGTCGTCTTCCACGAGAAGTTCCTCTTTGCGGGTATTGGACCTCTTTATGTCGATCGCGGGATATATCCTGCGCTGGAAAAGGTTCCTGTCCAGCTGGATCTCCATGTTCCCGGTGCCCTTGAACTCCTCGAAGATCACCTCGTCCATACGGCTGCCCGTGTCGATAAGAGCGGTCGCGATGATCGTGATGCTTCCCCCTTCCTCAAGGTTGCGCGCGGTCCCGAAAAAGCGCTTGGGCTTGTGCAGGGCGTTGGCGTCAACGCCGCCCGAAAGGATCTTCCCGGAGTGGGGGACCACCATGTTGTACGCGCGCGCGAGGCGCGTTATCGAATCCAGCAGGATAACGACGTCGTACTTGTGCTCCGCAAGCCGCTTCGCTTTCTTCAGCACCATCTCGGCGACCTGGGTATGCCTCAGCGCCTGTTCATCAAACGTCGAGGCGACGACTTCCGCCTTGACCGAACGCTGCATGTCCGTGACCTCTTCCGGCCTCTCGTCTATGAGCAGTATTATAAGCTTGACGTCAGGATAGTTGCGTGTGATGCTGTTGGCGAATTTCTGGAGAAAGACCGTCTTCCCGCTGTACGGGGGAGCGACTATCAGCCCCCTTTGCCCCTTCCCCACCGGGGTCAGAAGGTCCATTATCCTCATGGTTATCTCGTTGGGATCCGTTTCCAGGACGAACCGCTCGTCCGGATACAGGGGGGTGAGGTTCTCAAAAAGTATCTTGTTCTTGGCGATCTCCGGGTTCTCATAATTGACCGCCTCCACTTTCAGAAGAGCGAAGTAGCGCTCGCCTTCCTTTGGAGGCCTGATCTGCCCGCTCACGGTGTCCCCTGTCTTGAGGTTGAACCTCCGGATCTGCGAAGGGGAAACGTATATATCGTCCGGACAGGGCATGTAGTTGTAATCGGAGCTTCTCAGGAACCCGAACCCGTCTTCCAGCACCTCAAGCACCCCCTCCCCGTAAGCAAGGCCGTCTTTTTCGATCTTGGCCTGCAGGACCCTGAAGATAAGGTCGTGCTTTTTCATGCCGCTGATACCGTTGATCTTCAGCTTCTTCGCCAGATCCGTCAACTCGGATATCTTCATGTTCTTGAGCTGGACTATATTCAGCTCTTTTTCCTTTTTCGGATTTTTTTCCATATCTCTTTCACTCCTTCTTTTACCGTGTTCAGGTCCTTATCGTTATCTATGATATAATCGGCGAATTTCGCTTTTTCCGAAAGAGGCATCTGGCTGTCGATGATCTTCCCGGCCTCTTCCTCTGAAATCCCCCGATCCGTCGCCCTTTTTACGCAAGTCTCATACCCGGCGGCCACGACGACCACGATGTCCACGTAATCATGCAGCCCCGCCTCGATCAGCAGCGGCGCGTCGACAACGACCACCGGCTCCTTTAACCGTTCCGCCTGTTCCTTAATGCTCCGGGTGATCGCGGGATGCATTATCCGGCAAAGGCTGTCCAGCTTCTCCCTGCCAAAAAAAACTTTCCCCGCGAGCTTCCTGCGGTCGATCTCGCCGCTGGTAAGGATGTCCTCGCCGAAGACATCCGTCACTTTCCGCTTGATCTCGCCGTTTTCCCTCAAAAGGCGGTGCGCGATCTCATCCGCGTCGATCTTGCCTGCCCCCATCGCGCAGAACATATCTGCCACCGTAGTCTTCCCCGACGCAAGGACACCCGTAACTCCGATGATAATTCGTTTGCCCACGTTTTGCCACCCCGCCTGTCCGGGGTCAGACCCTGAAGCCGCTTCAAACGCCGAGCAAGGGTCTGGCCCCTACGCGTTACACCGCCAGGCGCCTCATATCCATCCAGTTCTCCCCTGCCTCGACATCCACCTCGAGCGGGACCTCGAGTTCCATGACGCCTTCCATGAGACGCTTCACCTTTTTAGCCGTCTCTTCCAGGATGTCTTCCGGGACATTGAAGACCAGCTCATCATGCACCTGTATGGCCATCCTTACGCCGCTGCGGCTGAATTCGTCATGACACGCTATCATGGCAATTTTTATAAGGTCAGCGGCCGACCCCTGGACCGGAGTGTTGACCGCCACTCTTTCGGCAAACCCCCTCACGCGGTCATCCGGGCTGTTTATCTCCGGGATGTAGCGTCTCCGTTTAAGCAGCGTCGTAACATAACCCCTTTTTTTCGCGTCCGCGATCGTGCGGTCAATAAACGCCCTTACGCCCTTGTACCGTTCAAAATAGGCATCGATGAACTTCCGGGCTTCTTCCACGCTTATCTCCAGGTCTTTAGCCAGTCCGAACGGGCTCATTCCGTACGCTATACCGAAGTTTACCGTTTTGGCCATCGAGCGCATCCGGTCGGTCACCTCGCCCGGGGCGCAGCCAAATATCAGCGACGCCGTGAACCGGTGGACATCCTCTTTCTTCTTAAAGGCCTCTATCAGGTTCTTATCCTTCGACAGGTGCGCCAGGATCCTCAGTTCTATCTGGGAATAATCGGCGGCGAGCAGAAGCTGCCCTTTTCCGTCCGGGACAAAGGCACGCCTGATCTCTTTCCCCAGAGGTGTCTTTACCGGGATGTTCTGGAGGTTCGGTTCGCTGGAAGACAGCCTCCCGGTGGCCGTTACCGCCTGGTTGAAGCGGGCGTGCACTTTGCCCGTCTTTTCGTCCGCCAGGCCAAGTATGGAATCATAGTACGCGGTCTT
>JAUWWB010000084.1 GCA_030617085.1 Candidatus Omnitrophota bacterium | reverse complement strand
TAATTTAATATATTCATTAGCCTCACGCGCGCGCGCGTCTTGTCACTTAGGATCCAGGCGACAGTACGTGTCTAGAAGGTAGCTGTCACGATCAAGCTGGTTTGCGTACTCATCTCTCTTCGTACATGCCTTAATATCCTCATGGACCCGGCACTCGTGCTCCTTAATCCGGTAAAGTGTGCCGCTGCTGATAGTTCCAATGATATAACCTACACAGGTATGCCCTAGTGCACAGGCCTTAATTTTTTGAGCCAAATTCTATCAATAAAATTATGTTTTATGGTTATATAAATGCGAGTCTCTTCTCGGGGCGCGCGCGCGCGACACCATGTTTAACATATATGTATAACATACCTGTTTAACATGGACTCGATTCTGTACGCGTACATTGCTTTCTTCTTTTCAGGGGCCCTAAAGAAAGCATACCGACCCCCGGAGAGATCTGATCGGGATCGGGTCTGATGGTTTATGGTGGATGGTGGATGGTCGATGGTGGAAAAGCCGACGACTAGCCACTATCCACCGCCTACAACCTACTATCTAACAAATTCCCTTAACAACTCCCCCCTCATGTGATAACATAAATGCTCCTAAACAATAAACGATCTGCAACAGTCACTTTTTTTCTGAATCCAAATCAGGAGGTTACGTGATGAAACGCAACATGGTCCCCCATGATGGGAACAGCGCGGCCGCGCATGTCGCGCATGCCACGAATGAGGTTATAGCTATTTATCCTATCACCCCGTCGACTCCCATGGGGGAAATATCCGATGCCAAATCGGCCAGGGGCGTGAAGAACATCTGGGGGACCGTCCCCGCGGTTGTTGAGATGCAGTCCGAAGCGGGAGCTTCGGGCGCGGTCCACGGCGCTTTGACGACGGGGGCGCTCACGACCACTTTTACGGCGTCGCAGGGGCTGCTCCTGATGATACCCAACATGTACAAGATCGCGGCGGAACTTACGCCGACAGTGTTTCACATCGCCGCCCGTTCGCTTGCCTGCCAGGCCTTGTCCATTTTCGGGGACCATTCCGATGTCATGGCCGTAAGAGCTACGGGCTGGGCTTTTCTCGCTTCGGCGAACGTTCAGGAAGCCATGGATCTCGCCCTTATCGCCCAGGCCGCGACGCTGGAGTCAAGGATCCCGTTTCTTCACTTTTTTGAAGGCTTCCGCGTTTCCCATGAAATATCCAAGATCGAGGAATTGAATTTTGATGACATGCGGGCCATGCTTGACGAGAAGCTTATCCACGCGCACCGTGAGCGGGGGATGAATCCCGAACATCCCGTTCTCCGCGGCACCTCACAGAACCCCGACGTGTACTTTCAGGGGCGGGAGACGGTCAATAAATATTACGAGGCGTGTCCCGCCATAGTGCAGAAAGCCATGGATAAATTCGCCGGGATCACGGGACGGGCTTACAGGCTTTTCGACTACGCCGGGGCCGAAGACGCCGACAGGGTCATCGTGATAATGGGGTCGGGCGGCGAAGCGGTGCACGAGACGGTCGATCATCTTAATTCCAAAGGCGAAAAGCTGGGTGTGCTGAAGGTAAGGCTTTTCCGACCGTTCGACACGAAGGCGTTCGTCAACGCGCTGCCCGCGACCGTTAAGAGCATCGCCGTCCTGGACAGGACCAAGGAGCCCGGCAGTCTCGGGGAACCCCTCTATGAGGATGTCCGCACCGCAGTCGGCGAGGCGCTGGAGCAAGGCGCCGCGCCGTTTAAGAAGTACCCGCGGATAGTCGGCGGACGGTACGGCCTGGGATCGGCAGAATTTACGCCCGCGATGGTCAAGGCCGTCTTTGACGACCTGGCGCAGGAAAAGGCGAAAAACCACTTCACCGTCGGCATTAACGATGACGTCACGAATACGAGCCTGGAGTATGACGCCTCTTTCAGCACCGAAAGCGAAGACACTTACCGGGCCATGTTTTACGGCCTCGGCGCGGACGGGACGGTGGGGGCCAACAAGAATTCCATAAAGATCATCGCGGAGAAAACGGATAACAAGACGCAGGGCTACTTTGTCTATGACTCCAAAAAGGCGGGTGCGGTTACGATCTCCCATCTGCGTTTCGGCAGGAAGACCATCCGCAGCCCTTACCTGATAACAAAGGCCAATTTCCTCGCGTGCCATAACTTTTCATTCCTGGAAAAATACGATATGCTGAAGAACGTCGTTGACGGAGGGACGTTCCTCTTGACGTCTACGCACGATAAAGACACGGTCTGGGAAAACATCCCTCCAAAGGTCCAGAAACAGATAATCGACAAGAAATTGAAGTTCTACGTCATAGATGCCGTCAAGATAGCCGAAGAAGTTGGCCTCGGTGGCCGCATTAACGTTATCATGCAGACGGCTTTCTTCAAGATATCAAAGATCATCGATGAAAAAGCGGCCGTCGAAGCGATCAAGGAAGCCGTGAAAAAAACTTACGGCAAAAAAGGAGAAAAAGTCGTGGAAATGAACATCCGCGCCGTGGATATGGCCCTTACCAGTATCGAAGAGGTCGAAGTCCCGGCGGAGTTTACGGGTAAAATAGAGGAAAAAGCCACCGTTTCGGAGGATGCCCCCGAATTCGTCAAGGAAGTCACGGCGAAGATCATCAGGGGCGAAGGGGATAAGGTAAAAGTCTCCGAGATGCCCGCCGACGGGACCTGGCCCACGGCGACGACCCGGTACGAAAAAAGGAACATAGCGATCAACATTCCGGTATGGGGTCCCGATACCTGCATACAGTGCGGTAAATGCACGCTTGTCTGTCCGCATGCTTCCATACGCGCCACGCTGTATAAAGAGGAGCTCCTGAAGGACGCGCCGGAAACTTTCAAGCATGCCGCCCCGAAGCCGCCCAAGGGCCGCGAAGGGTATGTGTACACGCTCCAGGTGGCGCCCGAAGACTGTACCGGCTGCGGTGTGTGCATCGAGAACTGTCCGATGAAAGCGAAAGATGCAATAAAGATGATGCCCCAGGAACCGGTAAGGGAGGCGGAGCGCGAAAACTTCAATTTTTTCCTCAGCCTTCCGGAAGCGGATCCGTCACTGTATAACCGGAACATGATGAACGGCTTGCAGTTCGTGACGCCACTTTTTGAGTTTTCCGGCGCCTGCGCCGGCTGCGGGGAAACGGCATACGTCCAGATCCTCTCGCAGCTGTTCGGTGACAGGGCGCTGATCGCCAACGCGACGGGCTGTTCGTCGATCTACGGCGGCAACCTGCCGACGACGCCTTACTGCAAGCGCGCCGACGGACGCGGACCGGCATGGAACAACTCGCTTTTTGAGGATGCCGCGGAGCTTGCCTACGGCATGCGCCTTACGGTTGACAAATATACCGAGTACGCGGGTGAGCTCGCGGAGAGGATCATCGCCGGCGGCAGATGCAAGGGCGAAATGGAAAAACTTCTGGAAGAGATCAAGTCGGCCGAGCAGTCCACGCAGGAAGGCATCGAGCGTCAGCGCGCCAGGGTGACCGAACTCAAAGGGCGCCTGGAGGAATGCGACTGTCCGGACTGCAGGGAGCTTCTGAGCGTAGCCGATTATTTCATCAAGAGGTCCGTATGGAGCGTAGGCGGGGACGGCTGGGCCTATGACATCGGTTTCGGAGGCCTGGACCACGTGCTGGCCTCCGGCAGGAACGTCAACATGCTGGTCCTTGATACCGAAGTCTATTCGAATACGGGTGGCCAGGCTTCAAAAGCGACGCCCATGGGCGCCGTGGCCAGGTTCGCGGCCAGCGGCAAGCCCATAGGCAAGAAGGATCTCGGCATGATGCTGATGAGCTACGGCTATGTCTATGTCGCGAAAATAGCCATGGGCGCCGATCCGATGCAGACGCTCAAGGCATTTATCGAAGCCGAGTCTTACGACGGGCCGTCGATAATCATCGCTTACTCGCAGTGCATAGCGCACGGTATCAACATGACCACGGGGTATGACGAGCAGAAAAAAGCCGTAGCCGCGGGCCACTGGCCCCTGTTCAGATATAACCCGGTCCTCTGGGAGGAAGGCAAGAATCCGCTCACGCTTGACAGCAAGACGCCGAGCATCAAGCTGGAAGAGTACGCATATAGTGAGAACCGTTATACCGTCCTCCAAAAGACCAACCCGGAAAGGGCGAAAGCGCTTCTCGAAAAGGCCCAGAAGCAGGTCAACGCGCAGTACGAGCTTTACAAGTATCTTGCCGAGAGGAAAATGGGAGCGTGAATGGAAACCCCACTTAGCTGAAGGACGTTTCCCATGCCGAAGAAGCCATCTCTTCATGTCGGGTGTTCCGGGTGGAACTATGATCACTGGAAGGGGCTTTTTTATCCGGAGAAAAGTTCTTCCCGGGACTGGTTCAGGGAAAATTCTTCCGTATTTTCCACAGTCGAGATAAACAATACTTTCTATCAGCTTCCCGCTTTATCCACTTTCGAAAGATGGCGCGACCAGGCACCGCGGGGGTTCATCTATGCCGTCAAGGCCAACAGGTTCATCACCCACATGAAAAAGCTGAAAGACCCCGAGGAGCCGCTGGATCGTTTCTTAAGCCGCGCCCGTGTTCTTGCCGGCCACCTCGGGCCGATATTGTTCCAGCTGCCCCCGCACTGGTCGGTAAACGCGGAGAGGCTTGACGCCTTTACCGATGTCCTGCCCGAGGACCTCAAATACGTTTTCGAATTCAGGGATAGCTCCTGGTACACCGAAAAGGTCTACGAAATTCTTTCACGAAAAGGCATGTCCATGTGCCTTCATGACATGAAAGGCTCCGAATCGCCCACGATATCCGTGGGCCCTTTGTGCTACGTCCGTTTTCACGGGACGACCGACCTGTACGCCGGCAGATACGCAACGCCCGCCCTGCGCAAGTGGGCCGGGTTCATGAGTAAAATGCTTGACGAAGGCAAAGATGTTTACGCCTATTTCAACAACGACGCCGAAGCCAACGCCCCGAAGGACGCGGTGAGGCTGTTGCAGCTTCTTAGTTCGGAGTTCGGAGTGCCCTAACTGCATGTAGGGGCAGGCCCCTGTGCCTGCCCGTTTGCCCGCAGAGGCGGCTTCTACGGAATTAAAGCGAAATTAAGTGGGGCAGCGGTTTTTCAGAAAAATGTAGCCGCAGGCTTTAGCCTGCGCAGGCTAAAGCCTGCGGCTACATTTTTCTGAAAAACCGCTGCCCCACTTAATTTCGCT
>JAUWWB010000117.1 GCA_030617085.1 Candidatus Omnitrophota bacterium | reverse complement strand
GCCAGCGGCCTGGACGGGGATACCGTCAGGGATTTTCTGTTCGAGATAAGGAAGCGGCCGCGCGGCAAGGACGAAAGGGTGGTATTATACCAGGAGTTCCTGCGCGCCTTTCCGGGGGTGTGGGACGGCCTTATTGAAGAGTTCTTCAGGAGCGTGGGGTTCGTGCCGCTTTATGAGATGCTGATATCGGTGTTCCGCAAGTTCGGGATAAAGGACCGCTTTCCGGAATACCAGGGTTTCTTCATGAAATTCCTCGAGACCGTCAAGGCGAAGGATGAGGACCGTCCGGGCATCCATGAATTCCTGGACGCGTTCGAGGAGATGCAGGACAAGGACCTTTACGTGAACGTCTCCGCCCCCCATTCGGTGAACATCATGACAGTGCACAAGGCCAAGGGGCTTGAGTTCCCGGTCGTGGTGGTGCCTTATCTTGGGGTAGATGTCACTGTGGGCTCGGGCGGCGGTTCGAAAAAGCCTTACGTGATCAGGCAGGAGGGTGAGGGGGAGCTTCGCATGCTGCAGCTCAAGCAGGAATACAACCCGTATTCACCGGAGCTCAAGCGGGAATACATGCAGGAATACGTCAAGTCGCTTATCAGCGAGCTTGATAACGTGTATGTCGCGCTTACGAGGGCGAAGGACGAGCTGCACGTTTTTATCCCGGATAAGGTCGGGAACAAGAATAACTGCGCGGATGCTCTTATAGATACCGGTGCCGACAGCCTCACCCGCGAGTGGGGCGGGAAGAAGAAGTGGTTCGCCATCGAGAAAAGGCCGCCCGAGCCCGTGCCGCTGCCGCCTTCCCGGTATTCGGACTGGATATCCGTGTTGAAAGAGGAAACCGTGGACCTCTCGGAGCTCATCAACAGGGAAAGCATATTCAGGGGCGAGGTGTTCCACTATATCCTGTCATGTCTCGGGAACCTCCGGGGCCTTGCGGACGCGGAGAAAAGAGCGCGTATCGAGCATGCCGCGGAAAGGGCCGTGTTCGAGTTTCCGGAGCTTGGCGGGGAGGGTGCGGCGGAATATATCGCCACCGCCTTCGCGCTTATCCGCGAGGAGAGGATCAGGCCCTTCTTCGATCTCGAAGAAGGCGAGGTGTTCACGGAGAAGGAAGTGGTGGACCCGTCCGGCAGGACGAGGAGGATAGACCGGCTTATCGTTACGGAAAAGGAAGCGTTCGTCATCGATTACAAGAGCTCGGCCGAAGGTATCGAGCTTTACAGGCAGCAGATCGCCGATTACATGGAACTGGTGAAGGAGATATATCCCGGACGGTCGGTTAAGGGGTTTTTGATATTTCTGGATACATTGCGATTGGAAGAGGTCAATGGGTAAAGTCGTCGTTTACAGTCTGAAGGATAATTTTATCGATAAGCTCTGCGCTTTTATCGATGAGAATTACGTCAAGAAAGGCGTGGACCCGGGCAGGGTCGCCATCGTCTTCGAGGGGAAAAGGCCTGCGCTCTTCCTCAAGAAGAAGCTGTCCGCGAAGATCGGGAAGAGTTTTGTGCCGCCGGCCTTCTTTTCCATCGACGAGTTCGTTAACTTCGCGCTCAAGAAGAAGCGGCTCTTTTCAAAGATGCCGAACATGGACGCCTGGCACCTGATCTACAGGCTTTCGAAGGAGCTGGCGCCGGAGATGCTGGAGAAGCGGGCGAAGTTCTCCGAGTTCATGCCGTGGGCGCGTGAAATAGCTTCTTTCATGGACCTTCTGGACGCGGAGGCTGTTCCGTCCGAAGACCTGCGCGGTATCGAGGAAAGCGCCGGCATCGGGTACGAGGTGCCCGAGAGCATAAACCGGGTGCTTGACAGGATGATATCGCTGCGGGAGGCCTACCATGACGCGCTTGAGGAAAGGCGCGAGTTCTCGCGGGGGTATATATACCGGTCGCTTGCTTCGTGTATAGGTGAAGTGGACCTGGGCGAGTATGACGAGATACTGTTCTGCGGGTTCTTCCACATGCAGAAGACGGTGCGTGATGTGGTGAAGTATCGTTACGAGAGCGGGAAGGCGTCGGTTTTTCTGCAGGGGGATGAGAAGGACAGGGCGGGGTTTGAGGCCATGTTCGAGCGGGGTCAGGCTGCATGCGGCGTTTGATACTCATTCGCAGGTTTGCGCGGTGAGGGAGATACTTAAAGAGAGGGGCAACCCGGAGTCCACCGTTGTCGTGCTGCCTGATGCCGCGAACATGATGCCGCTTGTCAGCGAGCTGGGGGGTGAGTTCGGGGATTTTAATATTTCGCTCGGTTATCCGCTTAAAAGGAGCGCCCTTTGCTGCCTGCTCGAGCTTGTCGTGAAGGCGCAGAAGACGAGGAAGGGCGATAAGTATTACGCGAAGGATTATATCGCCGCGATAAGCCAGCCGCTGGCGAAGAACCTTGGCATCCTGCCGGAGCGGCGCCTTACGAGGGTGCTTGTCCATAAGATCGAGGAAGCTCTGATCGCGAAGGAAGGGTCGGCCCTGGGCGGGACTATTTTTGTCGGGCTTGATGAGATCGAGGCGGAGGATAAGATCATAACCGCCGCGCTGGGGACCCTGGGTAACATGGATATCAAGGTCTCGCCGGAAGAGCTGAAGGATGTGGTAAAGGGGCTGCACCGGGTGCTCTTCCGCCCGTGGGAGGATATCGGCAGCCTGCGCGCTTTTTCCGGGGCGCTGGGGGAGTTTCTGGATATCCTGGTGAGGAAAAGCGCGCTTGAGAAGTATCCGCTGAACCTCAAGGTGGCGAAAAGGCTTTACGCCATCCGCGACGAGTTTCAGAGGGCGTCTTTCGGGGACGAGGAATTCGACACCGGCGAGATCTTCAGGCTGTTCTCCAACACGATCGGCCACCAGATGCTCGCGTTCAGCGGGTCGCCGCTCAAGGGGCTTCAGGTGCTCGGGCTTCTCGAGACGCGGTGCCTGAACTTCGAGAACGTGGTGATAATGGACGCGAACGACGGCTGCCTTCCGCGCCTCAGGCGCCACCATCCGCTCATGCCGCACGAGGTGACCGCGTCCATCGGCCTGGATATGCTTGAGAAGGAGGAGGCGATACAGAGGTATCTTTTCGACCGGCTCATCGCCTGCGCGAAGAACGTTGACATCGTTTACGAGGCGAACACGGGCAAGGACAGGAGCCGTTTTGTGGAGCGCCTTGTGTGGGAGAGGCAGAAGCGGGAGAAAGATCTTGATGTGCTTAAACCGGTGAACGTCGGCTTCGCCGTCGAGACGAAACAGGACGCGCGGCGTATCGAGAAGACGGATGAGATGGTGGAGTTCCTGAAAGGGCACAGGTATTCGGCGTCGAGCGTCAATACGTACCTGCAGTGTCCGCTCAGGTTCTATTACGACTACGTTTTGCGTCTTGAGGAGAAGGAGGAGATCTCCGAGGATGTCGAGGGCAGGGAGATAGGGACGTTCATCCATGAGCTTCTCGAGAAGACGTTCGCGCGGTTTGTCGGGGAAAAGATGGTGATCGATGATGAGTTCAGGGGTTATTTCTTCGGGGAGTTTGAGAAGAAGTTCGGGTACACCTTCAGGAAGAAGATGAGGGCGGATTCGTTCCTGCTTGAGAAGGTGATGCGGTACCGCCTGGAGCAGTTCCTGAAGTCCGAGGAAGAGAGGTATGTCAGGGAGATACTTTATCTTGAGAAGGAATTCAAGGAGGACCTTATCCTTCCCGGCGGCGAGTACAAGTTCAGGTACATAGTCGACAGGGTGGACGTCCTCGAGGACGGGTCCGTGCTGGTGCTCGATTACAAGACGGGGCTGGACGCGAAGATGCCTAAAAAGACGGAGAAGCTGCTGGATATGGAGTTTATCAGGGAGTCCGTTAAAGACAATGTCCGGTCGTTCCAGCTGCCGATGTATTATTATTTCGAAAAGAAAAAGCACGAAGACGCCGAGGTGAACGCGGGCCTCTACAG
>JAUWWB010000047.1 GCA_030617085.1 Candidatus Omnitrophota bacterium | reverse complement strand
GGATACTTATAAAGGCGTAATGAACACAACGGCCTGGAAACACGGAGCTGCTTTATCCACCCCCCACTCGGGTAAGGCAGCTCCCCGGGCCCACCACGCATTGGGGTCAGACCTACACTTTTAAGTTTTTTTACTTAAAAGTGTAGGTCTGACCCCAATTGATTTACTCCGCGAAAAGCCATGTCGAGAGGTAGCGTTCGCCGGTGTCGGGGAGGATGGCTACTATTGTTTTTCCTTTGGATCCGGGGCGGTTTGCTACTTCGAGGGCGGCCCAGATGGCGGCGCCGCTGGAGATGCCGGCGAAGATGCCCTCTTCTTTCGCGAGGCGGCGCGCTATGATTCCAGCGCCCTCATGCGATACACGGATGATCTCGTCCATTACTTCCCTGTTCAGCACCGAGGGGACGAAGCCCGCGCCGATGCCCTGGATCTTGTGGGATGAGGGCTTGCCGCCCGAGAGGACGGGTGAGTCTTCCGGCTCGAGGCCTATTACCTTTATCGAAGGGTTCCTTTTCTTGAGGACTTCCCCGACTCCGGTTATGGTCCCACCCGTTCCGATCCCGGCGATGAAAATATCGACGTTCCCGTCCGTGTCGTTCCATATCTCTTCCGCCGTGGTCCGGCGGTGTATCCCGGGGTTGGCGGGGTTGTCGAACTGCTGGGGCATGAAGCTGTTCGGGGTCTCCTTCACGAGCTCCTCGGCTTTTTCAATTGCCCCTTTCATCCCTTTTTTTCCTTCGGTCAGCACGACCTCCGCGCCCAGGGCCTTCAGGAGCTGCCTGCGCTCCACGCTCATCGTATCCGGCATGGTCAAGACAAGGCGGTACCCCTTCGCAGCGCAGACGAACGCCAGGGCTATGCCCGTGTTCCCACTGGTCGGCTCGATGATGACGGCGCCCTCTGTCAGCTTGCCCTCTCGCTCGGCCGCTTCGATCATGGAAACGCCGATCCTGTCCTTCACGCTTGAAAGAGGATTAAACGATTCCAGCTTTGCCAGAACCGTCGCATTGAGCCCGGCCGCGAGCTTATTGATCCTGACAAGCGGCGTGCGTCCCACGGTCCTCGTAATGTCTTCGTATATTCTTCCCATGTACGTTCCCCCTCATTGGGGTCAGCCCTTGAATTGTGAATTGAGCTCTCAAATTACACATTTAACGGGCTGACCCCAATGCCTGGTCGATGTCGGCGATGATGTCGTCTATGTGTTCGAGGCCCACGGAGAGGCGGATGTAGTCGGGCGTCACGCCGGTCGCTTCCTGCTCTTCGGGGGTTAGCTGCTGGTGGGTGGTGCTTGCCGGGTGGATGGCAAGTGTCTTCGCGTCGCCTATGTTGGCCAGGTGCGATACCAGCTGCAGGGAATCGATGAATTTCCGTCCGGCTTTGATACCGCCCTTAACGCCGAACCCGATAATGGCGCCGGCTCCTTTCGGCAGATACTTGTCCGCTTTCGGCTTCTCCGGGCTGGAAGCAAGTCCCGGGTAATTGACCCAGGAGACCCGCGGGTGCTTTTCAAGGTGCTGAGCCACCTTTAAGGCGTTCTCGACGTGCCGGGGCATCCTGAGGTGAAGCGTCTCGAGCCCCTGCAGGAACAGGAACGCGTTAAACGGCGACATCGCCGGCCCCATGTCCCTGAGCAGCGTCACTCTCGCCTTGACGATGTAGGCGATATTCCCGAGCGGCTTAAATGCCTCGACAAAGTTGAACCCGTGATAGCTCGCGTCCGGCTCCGCGATCAGTGGGAACTTCCCTTTCGTCCAGTCAAACTTTCCGGAATCGACTATAAGCCCTCCGATGGAGGTCCCGTGGCCGCCGATGAATTTTGTCGCCGAATACACCACGATGTCCACCCCGTGATCTATCGGCCGTAAGAGGTAAGGGGAAACCGTGTTGTCCAGCACCAGCGGGATGCCGTTTTCATGCGCTATTTTTGCCAGCGCCTCGATATCCGTAACGTTCAGCTTGGGGTTCCCTATGGATTCGGCGTAGATGGCCTTTGTCTTTGGGGTTATCGCCTTCTCAAAACCGGCAAGGTCTTCTGAATTAACGAATTTGACATCAATACCCATGCGCTTGAAAGTGTACCGGAAAAGCGTATATGTCCCGCCGTAGAGGTTGTCCGCCGAAACGATCTCATCCCCGGCCTGCGCGATATTCAGAAGCGCCAGCGTGATAGCAGCCTGCCCGCTTGCAACGGCAAGCGCCCCCGCGCCGCCTTCAAGCGCCGCCACCCTTTTCTCGAGCACATCGGTAGTGGGGTTCATGAGGCGCGTATAAATATTGCCGGACTCTTCAAGCGCGAAAAGTTTCGCGGCGTGTTCGGTGCTCTTGAACTGATACGAAGTAGTCTGGTATATCGGCACCGCGCGCGCCCCGGTCGTCGGGTCCGCTTCCTGGCCGCCGTGCAGCACGAGTGTTTCGATCTTTAGTCTGTCGTCTATCCTGGTCATTTCTCTCCCCCGCTTTAAGCTCCGAGTTCCTTTATCCGCTCCTCCAAACGATCGATCCTGTCGATGAGTTTGTTGACCGCTTCCGCCATCGGGTCGGGCAACTGGCCGTGTTCAAGATCGATCTTCAATTTTACTTTTGCTTCTTTCGCCTCTACGATACGTCCCGGAACGCCCACGACGGTCGTGCCCGGCGGGACGGGTTTTACCACCACTGAACCGGAACCGATCCTTGCGCTGTCCCCTACGGCGATCGGCCCCAATACAGTCGCGCCTGTTCCGATAACCACGTTATTGCCTATGGTAGGATGGCGTTTTTTCTTCTCAAGGCTCGTCCCTCCCAGCACGACTCCCATGTACATCAAAACATCGTCACCGATCTCGGCAGTCTCCCCGATCACGACGCCCATGCCGTGGTCGATGAAGAACCTTCTCCCGATCCTGGCGCCGGGGTGGATCTCGATACCGGTTAAAAACCGGCTGACCTGGGACATCAGCCTTCCAGGGAACTTTAACCTGTGCCTCCAGAAAAAATGCGCCAGGCGATGCATCCAGAGCGCGTGGAGCCCCGGATAACAGAACAACACTTCGAACAGGCTCCTGGCCGCCGGATCCTTCTCAAAAACGGTCCGGATGTCTTCTATGATCATCTTACACATTTCTTTGCTCCCTGCGATTATGCTTTTTCCCTTCCGTAAGGCGAGATCTGCCTCAGCCTTTCTATGACGGACGGAAGGTGTTCCATGATATAGTCGATGTCTTTGTCGGTGTTGTAGCGGCTCAGGCTAAAGCGTATTGAGCCCTGGATGAACGTGAACGGGATGCCCATGGCCCTCAGCACATGTGAGGGGGCCAGAGAGCCGGAGGTGCAGGCGGAGCCGGATGAAGCGGCTATGTCCTTCTCGTCAAGCTTCAGCAGTATCGCTTCTCCCTCCACGAATTCAAAACCTACGTTGGATGTATTGGGGAGGCGGCTCTCCGTGCTGCCGTTTACCCTCGTGTTCGGCACTTTTTCAAGGATCGCGCTTTCCAACCTGTCGCGCAGGCCCTTGATCCTCGTCCTTTCCTCCTCGACGGCCTTTTTGGCCAGCCGGCACGCGACGCCAAGGCCGACTATCGACGCGACGTTCTCCGTTCCGCCGCGGCGGGTTTGTTCCTGGTGGCCGCCGATCAAAAACGGAACGAACTTCGTCCCCTTCCGGACGTAGAGGGCTCCCACTCCTTTCGGGGCGTGCAGCTTGTGCCCGGAAAGCGCCAGGAGGTCCACCGGCAGTCCCGTCATCTTAAAAGGGATCTTGCCTGCCGCCTGCACGGCGTCGGTGTGGAAGACCACCCCCCGCACGCGGGCTATTTCCGCGATCTCCTCCACCGGGAAGATCACGCCCGTTTCGTTATTGGCGTACATGATCGAGATGATGGCCGTATCGGGATCTATGGCGGTTTTCAGCTCGTTCAAGTCTATCATGCCCTCGCCATCCACGCCCAGGTAGGTCACCCTGTAACCGGCGGTATCGAGGTACTTGCACACATTGAGCACGGCCGGGTGCTCCACCTTCGTGGTTATTATGTGCCTTTTTTCGGGATACGCTCTCAGGGTGCTTATGATCGCGGTGTTGTCGCTCTCCGTGCCGCAGCTCGTGAAGATGATCTCCGAAGGGTCGCTCGCCCCGATGAGATCCGCCACGCTTTCCCTGGCCTCTTCGATGTCCGCGTGGTTCTTCCCCCCGAAAGTGTGCATGCTCGAGGGGTTGCCGTACCTGTCTGTCAGGAACGGCGTCATCGCCTCGAAAACCTCCGGGGCCACCATCGTGGTGGCGTTATTGTCCACGTATACCGTCTTCATTCCCTGACCTCTTCCACTTCGATATCCTCTTCGACGAACTCTTTCAGCTTCGCCTCCACCAGCGCCTTCGTGGTAACCCCGGTGGACGGGCACCCGAGGCACGCGCCGAGAAATTTCACGTAAACCTTCTTGCGGTCTATATCCACAAGTGCGATGTCCCCGCCATCCGCCCTCAGGCGCGGGCGTATCTCTCTTTCTATGGTCTCCTGGACCAGGTTTATCCTCTCGAGATTGGTGAGTTTTCTCGCGGGAGGCCGTTCTTCCGTCCGGACCTCTTTTTTGGTGGCTTCCTTCTCCCAGAACTCTTTAAGCAACTTCTCTATCTCGCCCTTGCACCTGCCGCATCCGCCGCCCGCCTTGGTATAATTGGTCACCTCTTCCACGGTCTTCAGGTTATTTTCCCTGATTGCGCGGACTATCTTTTTATCGGTCACGCTGAAACACTTGCATATTATCCTCTCTTCGCCCACCATCTCTTTCTTTGCCGGGGCGCCCCTGTAATTGGCGATCGCCTTCTCCAGCGCCTCCATCCCCATGACGGAGCAGTGCATCTTCTCATCCGGCAGCCCTTCCAGGAAATCGGCGATCTCCTTATTGGTGACCTTTGAGGCCTCGTCCACTGTCATACCCTTTATCATCTCGGTCAACGCGGAAGAAGACGCGATGGCGCTGGCGCAGCCGAAAGTCTGGAACTTCGCGTCAATTATGGTATCCGTTTCCTTGTCTATGCGAAGGGTAAGACGAAGCGCGTCCCCGCAGACAATATTGCCCACCTCACCCACGGCTTCGGGATTCTCGATCTCACCCACGTTGCGCGGATTCCTGAAATGTTCCATCACCTTCTCGGAATAATTCCACATGACTCCCCTGATCCCTGTTTATTTGAAAATATGAGCCTACTTATAATAGTTTAACAATTATTCACAAGAAATCAAATACTCAATTGCAAGAACCCCAAAGTTTCATTTTGACATATGCCGTATTTTTAGAGTATGATACCTTATGGATAGGCAAGACAAAAGGAAATTTTCATTGCGGGGAAACACAAATGACTGACAGCAAAGGACTTTCAGCACCATATCACCCAAAAAACGATGGGGCCTGGACGCGAGAAGACATCGTCCCACTTTTGTCCCTGACGGGCGAGAAAGACCTGGAGAAGCTATTCGAACAGGCGGATCGGGCGCGCAAAAAATATATCGGCGACCGGGTCCACGTCAGGGGCATCCTTGAATTCTCCAACTACTGCAAGAACGATTGCCTGTACTGCGGGATAAGAAGGTCGAACAGTAACGTAACCAGGTACAGGATAGAACCGCACGAGATCGTGGAGATCGCGGAGAACGCGGTAAACAGCCTCGGGTACAGTACCGTGCTCCTCCAATCGGGCGAGGATGACCACTACACGCCCGGAATGATCGAAGAGATAATAAGGGCTATCCTCGAAAGGTGCGACTGCCGCGTGGCGCTCAGCATCGGCGAGCGGACGCTTGACGAATACCGCCGCTTCTATGATGCCGGCGCGCGGAGATGCCTTGTAAGGTTCGAGACGACCAACAAGAAGCTTTATGAAAGGCTGCATCCGGGAAGTTCGGCGACGAAAAACTCGTTCGAAGAGCGGATGGAACTGATCAAGGGACTGAAAAGCATCGGTTACCAGTGCGGGACCGGCTGCATGATCGGCCTGCCGGGGCAGACCGCCGAAGACCTCGCGGAAGACATCCTCTTCTACAACAGGCACAACATAAACATGGCGGGCATGGGCCCCTTCCTCTGCCACGGCGACACCCCCCTGGCGGGGAATCCGGACGGCACGTTCGAAATGGCTCTGAAAATGATAGCCGTAACGCGCATCGTGTGCAAGGACATCTTCATCTCCGCCACCACCGCCCTGCAGACACTCAAGCCCATCGGTGGGAGAGAACTCGCCCTCCAAGCCGGCGCGAACCTCCTCATGCCGAACATAACGCCAAAAAAATACAGAAAACTCTACCTGCTCTACCCCAACAAGGTCTGCACAAACGAAAGCCCCTCCGACTGCTCCAGTTGCGTAACGAGGGTCATCCACTCCGCAAACAGAACCGTAGGATCCGGCTTCGGCGACACTTTACGAAAATAAAGTCACCCTATGAGACAATGCGGGGCTGGAAAGCCCCGCCTATTCGGAAGGAGGTTGTTCGGTGGAAGAATGCCATCGCCCCCCCCCACCCGAATAGGCGGGACATTCTTGTCCCGCATCTCGTCAACGCTTTCCGATACGCTGCGGACCTGGCCCCATTTCGTAACCCGATCATTTCAAGTACGCTCTTATGATCTTCTGGTCTTCAAGCGGCCTATCTGAAGCGTCCGCTGGCACATTCTCTATTTTTCGCACGACTTCGAACCCGGAAACGACTTCCCCGAAGATCGTATGTTTCATGTCAAGCCATGGCGTTGCAGCGGTGGTGATAAAGAACTGGCTTCCGTTCGTATTCGGTCCCGCGTTCGCCATGGCCACGAGGGCCGGCCTGTCAAACCTGACCTCTTCGTCCACTTCATCCTCAAAAGGCGCGCCCCAGATGGAGGCGCCTCCCCTTCCCGTACCCGTAGGGTCCCCGCCCTGGACCATGAAATCCTTTATTGCCCTGTGGAAAATTATCCCGTCGTAATATCCTTTCTCAACCAGCCCGATAAAGTTTTCACTCGCTTTGGGTGCGGTCTCAACCATCAATTTAACCTCTATCACTCCCTGATTTGTCTCCAGGACCACGATCTGTTCTTTCGCCACGATACCTCCCCTGGTTATGTCGTGTAAAATTAAATCAGCCTTTTCCCGCTGGGATACGCACCCCGCCAGGAAAAGACCTGCCACCAAACAGAAAATTATCCTCCTCACTATTCTCCTCTCTCGCGGATCCCCTTTTATTACCGCAACCTCTATTTACCCCCGCATTCCTTATCTTTCAACCATGTCCAAACCGACACCTTGCAAGTCTCAATAAAAATATCTTCTTCGGACCACTCGCTCACATCAACACAGTCTATGAACGCATCCTCAAGCTTTTTCATGTCCTCCAGGATGTCTTCCTTATCGTCAGCATCAAAACAATACGGCGAACCCAGCGCGTATGCCCGGCCCGAAGGTCCCGCAAGCCTTATATACCAGATATTCCCCTCCAGGGCCTTGTCCTCAAACGATCCACCAATGCGGACTACCCGCCAAATCTTTCCGCTGCCCAGCTCCTCCAGGAAAATATATTCATCCGAGACAGCACTTACCTCATAAAAGGTGAAATAACTGTTTAATAGGTCCAGCGCGCAAGGCGCCGCCCCTTCCGGAAGACTGTCCGCGTCAGCCGACTCCAAAAACCGCTCGCAAACAGTCGCTTTTTTCTTGCCAAAACGAAAGTCAAGAAAGAGCCAACTATAAACCAGGCTGTCCGGCACCCTGCCTTCGCTTCCCGGCCGAAACCGGTTCTCCAATTCCGTCACCTTGTCATAAAACTCTTCTCTATCACCGCTAAATGCCGCG
>JAUWWB010000154.1 GCA_030617085.1 Candidatus Omnitrophota bacterium | reverse complement strand
GCGTCAGCGTTTGGGGCCATGCTCAGCAGGTTAACCCAGGCGTGAACGTCCAGGCCGCTGCCCGCTGCTTTCTCGATCAGGTACCCGAGCGTATCTTCCCCCGCCTGTGACAATATTTTTTCGTAAGGTTCCCTGTCGGTAATGCGCGAGTCGTAATAGGCCCTGTCCGCCCGGTAGACCTGGATGTATATGTCGCGTATCCCGGACTTTTCGCAGGTCCGGATAAGGCGGTCGACGTTTTCTTTCGAATATAAAACTTCTTCCGGCGAAAAGACGGTTATCCAGACACCGAGCCGGGGCCTGTGCTCAGAAGAGGCGTTCGAGACGTCACCCGGACCCAGGGCGAACGAACACCAGAGAACAACGAAAGCCGCGAGTATTAAATTCTTTTTGGACATGGCCATGTTACAGAAAAATAGTTTCGATTACCGCAATGCAGAAACTATATTTATAGTATGGGAAGGGACATATGTCAAGCTCCGGTCAACGGGCGGGCGAAGGACGCGATGGGTTGCGGGGCAGGAATGCCCCGCCTATTCGTGTGTGAGTGGTTGTTGATGGCGCCCCCTTCCCCGAATAGGCGAGGCTTTCCAGCCCCCCTCCCCGAATAGGCGGGGCTTTCCAGCCCCGCATGGTTGGAAAGCCCCATTGAAGGTGCGGACGACGACTGCGTTATAAAACCATTGATTTGCGTTCGCGCTGGTGTATAATTGTGTATGGTAGTGTTGTAAGCGGTGCAACTCATGTTTATATAATCATCATAAGGACAGAAATGGCGAAAACCAGATTGAATGTGGAATTGATGGATGTGACCGGGAACGCGCTGGCGGTGATATATGCTGCATGCAGGCAGTGTTATTCTTCGGGGTTCGCGGGGGAGATATTTGAGAAGGCGCTGCTGGCGGAGGACCGCGAAAAGGTGGGCGGGTTCGTCAGGAAGGTCATGGCAAGCGGGCATGAGAGTCCTCTGGAGCATGTTAAATTTACATTTGCCGTGGAAGGGGTCTCGCGGGCGCTTACTCACCAGCTTGTCAGGCACCGCATAGCTTCCTATTCGCAGCAGAGCCAGAGGTATGTGAAGGAATCGGATTTTGAGTATATCGTGCCTCCCGCCTTCGAGAACGACGACAGGCTGAAAGAGCGGTTTGTTTCGGTCATGGGGGATATTCAGAAAGGGTATAATGATCTGCTCGATCTTCTCAAGGAAAAAGGGACCGAAGGGGAGCTTGCCAATCAAGACGCCCGGTTCGTGCTGCCCCAGGCGGCGGAGACGAAGATCGTCATCACGATGAACTGCCGCGAGCTGAAGCATTTTTTTGCTCACAGGTGCTGTTCGAGGGCCCAGTGGGAAATACGCGCGCTGGCGGGCAGGATGCTTGAGATATGCACGGAAGAACTGCCCGAGGTGTTTGCCGATTATGGCGCCAAGTGTGAAGGCCTGGGCTATTGTCCCGAAGGATCCTCCTTTGCATGCGGGAAGTATCCTTTAAAGGAAGATATTCTCAAATGAAGGGGGCGGCGAAATGGGGAAAGCCTTGATGACGAGAAAGGATGTTCCTTCCGGGGGGCTTGTTCACGAGCGGGATAAGAAAGAGATGGTTATCAGGAAAGACCTCAAGAAGGAGATATCGCACGTCCTCATATCCTCGACCTATTTGCACGAAAGGATACGCGGGCTGGCTGAGGAGATCATCCGCGATGCCAGGCGGAAAAAGGCGAAAGAGCTGCAGGTGGTCATCGTTCTTAAGGGCGCGGCCGGGTTCGCCAACATTCTGGCCCAGGATATCTTCAAGGCCGGCGGCCCTCCGATCAGGTTCAATTACATAAAGGTCTCTTCATACGGAAAAGATGTCGTTTCATCCGGGCACGTCAGGATCGCCGGCCAGCTTCCCTACGTCCGGGACAAGGATATCCTGATAGTGGACGATATCGTCGATACCGGGCTTACGCTCGCGAAATTAAAGAGCTATCTCCTGGACGAAAGGGGGGCCTCTTCCGTGAAGATCTGCGCCCTCCTGGATAAGCGCGCCCGTCGCCTTCCGGAGCTGCGCCGGAAGCTGCGCATAGATTACGTGGGGTTCAGGGTCCCCGACATGTTCGTCGCCGGTTACGGCATAGACTGCGCGGAGCATCTCCGGGAGCTTCCGTATATCGTCGCGGTGAACGAGGAGTATTTCAGAAAAAAGCAAGCGAAAAAGAAAGGCAGGTGACATGGCGTCGATCTTCCTGAAGAACGGAAGGGTCATAGATGTTGTCCGCAAAAAAATAGAGCAGCGGGACGTGCTGATAAAGGACGGGAAAATAACCTCTCTTTCCCTGCCGGACGAGACCGGGGAGGTCATCGATCTTAAAGGCGCGTACGTTTCTCCTGGGTTTGTTGACGGGCACATTCATATCGAAAGCAGCATGCTTTCCCCGTTGGAGTTCGCGCGCGAGGCCGTGAAGTGGGGCACGACTTCGGTATTCGTGGACCCGCACGAGATCGCTAACGTCCTGGGAAAAAAGGGGATCGAACTCTTTCTCGAACAGGCCGCGCTCGTCCCGTTTACGATGAATATCGGGATACCTTCCTGCGTGCCTGCTACTTCCATGGAGACTTCCGGAGGCGTTATCACCGCCGAGGACGTGAAGGAACTTCTCAAGGATGACAGGGTTTACGGCCTGGCCGAGATGATGAACTTCCCGGCCATAATTTCCGGACGCGGGGACGCCAGGGAGAAGGTGAAACTCGCGCTGGAGGCCGGAAAGGTCGTCGATGGGCACTGCCCCGGTCTTTCGGGAGATGATCTCCTGCGGTATATTTC
>JAUWWB010000079.1 GCA_030617085.1 Candidatus Omnitrophota bacterium | reverse complement strand
GAAGAGGCCCGGGAAGCGCCGGGCGAAGTCAGGACCATTCATGACGATACCAAGACCGTTAATGCCGGCATAAGGGAACACATGGACTATGACCGGTACCCCCGCTACGGCCTCATAGACCACTTTCTCGGGCCGGACGTGGATATCGACGCGTTTTCCCGGTGCGTTTACCACGAGGCGGGCGACTTTGTTAACGGGATATACGACTTTGAAGTGGAACGACACCACGACCGGGTCACCCTGGGCATGAAAAGGGAGGGCGTTGCCCGAGGGGCCGCGGTCTATCTTGCCAAGGAAATAACCTTGCCGAAAAAGGGGGCCTCTTTCACGGTCCGGTACACGATCGTCAACAGGGAGGACAGGCCCGTTGATCTGGCCTTCGGCCCGGAATTCAACGTGACCATGCCGGACGCCGACTCCGAAAGGTACTCTCTTATCCTCGATGACGGGGAAAAGCGCCATTGCCTGGGGGATAAGGTCCGGCACGATGCTGTTAATAAAATAGAGATCCGTGACGCCCGCAAAGAGCTGTCCTTTGAGATGACGCTAAGCGAAAAATGCCGCCTCTGGCATTTCCCCGTAAAGACTGTGTCACAGTCGGAAAAGGCGTACGAGCTAAATTACCAGAGTTCGGCGATATTGCCGCAGCTGGAGGTAAGGCTCGGCGCGGGGGAGAAGAAAGAGTTCTGCATGGAGGTGAGGGTGGTTAGTTCGGAGTTCGGAGTTCGGGGTTCGGAGTGACCTAATTGCATGTAGGGGCAGGCCCCTGTGCCTGCCCTTTACCCTGCGGCGAACCGCTGCGGCGCTAAAATTTCCATTGACATGGATTGAGCGCGGGTGTTAAAATTAGCTGTATTAATAATCATTAAACATACCGGAGTTTCTTGCTAAACCACCACGAAAGGGCCGAGATGGAAAAAATTGACCTGTCCAGAGATATCGTTGCCTGCCGGGAAGAAGACGCCGGTTCCTCGCCATCAGGCCCTTCATCCGATGTCGAATTCAAAACAGACAGCACGGTCGACCTCCCCCGGACTTACGGCGACAATAAGATCGTATTGATGGTCAGGGATCCGGGGACGATCTATGCCTACTGGGAGATAAAAAGCGAAGTCGAGACAAGCGTAAGAGAAACGATACGGGAAAAAGGCCTCGCCCCTTCAAAGAGCGTTCTGCGAGTATATGATGTGACCCAAAGCGGGTCCGACTCGAATCCAAAGGTAGTTTGTGACTTTGAACTAAAAGGTTGGGTGGATAACTGGTATATTCACGTCGGGAATCCGGGGAGAGCGTGGATGGCTGCCGTCGGGATACTGTGCTCGACCGGCGAATTTTTCTCCCTGGCGCGGTCCAACGCGGTCAGGACTCCCGCCGATAGGATGTCGGATGTATGCGATGAAGACTGGATGTGCCCCGAAGAGCTTTATTACAGGATGTTCGCCGCCGCGGGCGGCGACGAAGCCGCTGGCAGTTCTCTTGAGCTGAAAGAGCTGATAGGGCGGCATCTCAAGAAAAAGCTGTTCTCCGGCGGCCTTACTTAATGACTGTTCGATAAAGACAGCCCCTCAACGGACGGAAAATGATCATGGCAAAAGGTTATTTAGCTCTGGTTCTGCACGCGCACCTGCCGTTTATAAGGCATCCCGAACACGAAAGTTTTCTCGAGGAAAACTGGCTGTTCGAGGCCATCACCGATACCTACATACCTCTCATCAAGGTGTTCGACGACCTTATCGAGGATGGCGTTGATTTCCGGATCACCGTATCTCTCAGCCCTACGCTGATGAACATGCTGAGGGACGGCCTTCTCGTGTCAAGGTACCTGAGGCATCTGGACAAATTGATATCGCTTGCCGGGCTTGAGGTCGAAAGGACGCGGTCGGACGAACGGCGGGGCGCCCTGGCCGTAATGTACCTGGAGAGGTTCAAGCGGGCAAGGCACATATTCTCGGAGAAATACGGAAACGACCTTCTCCGTGCGTTCAGGAAGTTCCAGGACCTGGGGAAAGTCGAGGTCATTACATGCTGCGCAACCCATGGTTACCTGCCGCTGATGGACCTTTACAGACCGGCGGTGAAGGCGCAGATCAGGGTCGCGGTCGATGTGTACAGGGATGTCTTTGGGAGGACGCCGAAAGGCATATGGCTTCCCGAATGCGGCTACCATCCCGGGCACGACGAGATACTGAAAGAACTCGGCATCAGGTATTTCTTCGTGGAGACGCACGGCATACTGTTCGGATCGCCGAGGCCCAGGTACGGGATACATAGCCCCTATTTGTGCGAATCGGGAGTTTCCGTTTTCGGAAGGGATACGGAGAGTTCCAAAGCCGTCTGGAGTTCGAAGGAAGGCTATCCCGGCGATCATCATTATCGGGAATATTACAGGGATATCGGCTTTGAACTTGATTATGATTATGTAAGGCCGTTCATCAATGCCTGCGGGACCCGCGTAAATACCGGCATAAAATATTACAGGATAACCGGCGAAACGGACCATAAGGACATCTATGACAGGCGCGCGGCGCTGGAGAAGGCCGCCGAGCACGCGGGCAATTTCATGTTCAACAGGGAAAAACAGGTAGAATATCTTTCGGATGTGATGGACAGGGCCCCCATAATCGTTTCACCCTACGATGCCGAGCTTTTCGGGCACTGGTGGTTTGAAGGCCCCGAGTGGCTGGATTTCTTCCTGCGCAAGATGCATCATGACCAGGATACCATAAAGACCATCACGCCCGGTGAGTATCTGGATCTTTATGACAGGTACCCCGTCATGACGCCTTCCATGTCCAGCTGGGGTTATAAAGGGTACAGCGAGGTGTGGCTGGACGGTTCCAACGACTGGATATACAGGCACCTTCACAAGATGGCGGAGCTCATGACAGGCGCCGCCGGTGACTACGAGGATGCTGCCGGGCTCGAAAAAAGGGCGCTCAACCAGATGGCAAGGGAATTACTTCTCGCCCAGTCAAGCGACTGGGCGTTTATCATGAAGACCGGCACGTTCGTCGATTACGCCGCCACGAGGACAAAAGAACATATCGGCAGGTTTCTCGCCCTGCACGGCCAGTTGAGAAGCGGCAACATCGACGAGGAGATGCTGGCGGAAGCCGAACGCAAGTATAATGTGTTCGGGGATATAGATTATAGGGTGTATCGGGGGGTAGTTCATAGCTCATAGCTCATAGTTCATAGGTCATAGTTCTTAGGTCTTAGGTCTTAGGCGTCCACCCCCTAACCTATGAGCTATGAACTATGAACTATGAGCTAAATAAGGAGGTATTTCAAATGGCGAGGAAAGTGACCAGAAAGACCGTGAGGAAGTCTTCGGTGGAGAAGAAGAAAAGCGTTTCGGCGAGGAAGAAGATCGTTTCGTCAAGTGCGAAGAAAAGCGCTCTTGAAAAGATAAGCCCGGGAGAGCTTTCCGCCTTGGCCGAAAAGAAAGCGTATGAGCTTTTTGAGAGGCGCGGATATGTCCATGGCAACGACCTGGGCGATTGGTACGAGGCCGAGAAAGCCGTGATGGCGGGCTTGAAGAAGAAGTAGCATAACACTCGAGACAGATTGTCATGAAAGAAGTGCTTTGTGTCATTCTTGGCGGGGGCAGGGGGACTCGCCTTTTTCCCCTGACGAAGGAGAGGTGTAAGCCCGCGGCGCCGCTTTTCGGGAAATACAGGTTGATAGATATCCCTGTCAGCAACTGTCTCAACTCCGGGTTCAACCGGATCTACGTCCTTACCCAGTTCCTGTCCGAGTCCTTAAACAAGCATATAAGCCGCACTTACAAGATGGACCCGTTCACCAAGGGCTTCATCGAGATCATGGCGGCGGAACAGTCCATGGAGGGCGCGGACTGGTTCCAGGGGACGGCCGACGCGGTCAGGCGGTGCCTCAAGCATTTTAATGATCCCGCCATCAAGCATATCTTTGTCCTGTCCGGCGACCAGCTGTACAAGATGAACATGAGGGACATGTACCGCTGCCATCTTAACAAAGAGGCGGAGCTGACGATCGCCTGCAACTGCGTGAAAGAGGAAGAGGTATCCGCCCTGGGGATAATGGGCATAGACAAAAATTCACGGATAACCGGATTCGCGGAAAAGCCGAAGGACCTTTCGATGATCAAGGATATGGCCGTGGAATCCGGCGGCGAGAGGCGTTATCTCGGTTCGATGGGCATATACCTGTTCAACAAATCGACGCTGATAGAACTTCTCGAGAAGGATAAGAGAGCGGACTTCGGCGGGGAGATCATACCCGGGGCGATCGGCGAACGCTCCGCGTACGCGTTCCGTTTTGACGGCTACTGGCGCGACATCGGAACGATAAAGACCTTCTACGAGGAAAACCTTTCCCTGACCGACCCGGTCCCGCCCCTTGACATGTTCGATGAGCAGTGGCAGATATTCACAAGAACCAGGTATTTATCACCTGCCAAATTCGAGGATTGCCGCATAGAAAAGAGCATCGTCGCCGAAGGCGCGATAATCCTCCCGTCAAAAATAATCCATTCCATCATAGGCCTGAGGTTAAGGGTAGGAAGCGGTTCGATCATCGAAGACACCGTCGCGATGGGCTGTGACTATTACGAAACAGCCGAGGAGATGGACAGAAACGGTTCCCGGGGCATTCCGCTGCTCGGCCTCGGCAGTAACTGCCATATACGCAAGGCCATACTGGATAAAGACGTAAGGATAGGGGACAACGTCAAAATACTCAACGAAAAAGGCCTGGAAAACTTCGACGGCCCGAACTACCACATCAGGGACGGAATAGTCATCATCCCCAAGAACGCAGTTATCCCCGCGGGGACGGTTATTTAGCTAGGTTTTAGGTGTTAGGTCATAGGTTTTAGGTTGCCCCCGGTTGTCATCCTTCGCTTCGCTCAGGATGACAAATGCCGACATCTGACATCAGAACACGGAGGCCACAACATGAAGGTCCTCGGAATATGCGGTAGTCCCCGCAAGGGGGGGAATACGGATATTTTGCTCGAGAAGGCGCTGGAGGGGGCGCGGGAAAGCGGGGCGGAAACGGAAAAGATCGTTCTGAACGACCTTGATATTTCGCCCTGTCAGGAAGAGGAGTACGAGAATGTGAACGACGAAGGCTTTTCCGTGGTCGACGACGATATACATCTCATTTACAGGAAAATAAACGGATCCGACGTACTTATCCTGGCTTCTCCCATTTTTTTCGGGAGCCTTTCCGCGCAGACCAAGACGATGATAGACCGCTTCCAGTGCGTCTGGCTGGCAAAGTTCATGAGGAATAGGGAACTGTTCCCGGGTAAAAGAGAAGGCGCGTTCATCTGCGTCGAAGCAAGTCACCGCGAAGATTTTTTCCGGAACGCCAGATCCATCGTCAGGCATTTTTTCGCGACGGCCAACGTGCGTTATAAGGAGGAGGCTTTCTGCCCCGGGCTCGACAAAAAAGGAGCCGCGCTGGAACACCCGGAGTATCTTGAGAAAGCGCGTGAGTTGGGGCGGAGGTTGTTAGTTCGGAGTTAGGGCGAGTGGGGTCAGCCCTTGAAATGTGAAATGAGGTTCTCTGTTTCTTTCGTAATTTGGTTCATTT
>JAUWWB010000101.1 GCA_030617085.1 Candidatus Omnitrophota bacterium | reverse complement strand
GTAGTGAAGTTATAACCAGAACCAAAAAAAACAAGGCCCGGGATCGGATATCCGATCCCGGGCCTTGTTTTTTTTGGTTCTGGTTATAACTTCACTACGTTCGCGGCTTCTTCACCGTTGGGGCCCCTCTTGATCTCGAATTCCACTTGCTGGCCTTCGTCTAGAGACTTGTAGCCCTCGCCCTGGATCGCGCTGAAATGGACGAATACGTCCTCACCGCCTGTCTCAGGGGTAATAAACCCGTAGCCTTTTGAGCTATTGAACCATTTTACAGTTCCTTTAACCATTACTTCTTGCCTCCTTTCATTACAACAATAAGCAGGAACAAAAAAACCGCAAGGATAGTATTTCTTCACCTTGCGGTTCTAGACATCTACTACTTCCTGCTAAAGATAGTATACACTGTATCTTTCGAATGTCAACTAAATTATTAAAAAAAATTACATGAAAATAAGTTGACGGAGAATTTTTTCTATGCTATAAATTAAATGAAAACTCAAAGGGGCGGTAGTTCAGTTGGCTAGAACGTCGGACTGTCGATCCGAAGGTCGCGGGTTCGAGCCCCGTCCGCCCCGCCAGAAAAAAGAAAAGGCTTGCACGCATGCAGGCCTTTTCTTTTTTCTGGCGGAGAAGTCGAAAATCGATAATCGAAAATAAAAACGATTTTCGACTTCGATCGATTTTCGATTGTCGATTATCGATCCCCTGATGAACGCCGCCGGCTTAGTACTGTAGTGTCAAAAACTGCATAAAAGAATAATGAAAAAGAAAATGACAGATTCCCCACTCTGTCATTCTGAGGCCCATGCGCAAGCTGAAAGGGTAGGGGCCGAAGAATCTCATGCGTGGTGCCGTTTCGGGGGGTGAGGCGTGGGGGAGATTCTTCGCTCCGCCTTCGGCTTCGCTCAGAATGACATGGTGTGGGTACAAAGAGGGGCGGGAATGACTCAGAGGAAGTGGTGGGCGAGACAGGATTCGAACCTGTGACTTCTACCTTGTAAGGGTAGCACTCTAAACCAGCTGAGTTACTCGCCCGTTGTATCTGAAGTGAATATTATATATCACGGTCTGACATGGGTCAACTTTAACCCGACACGCGGGCTAAGGGCTTACCCGCCTGAGGGGTGCCGGGGGAACCCCGTACAGGGCATCGATGGCCGGGCAAGCTTGGTCCCGGCGAAGCCGGGTTGCCCGGACATCGCTGAGTGCGATTTGCCGCTGGAGCAAATCGCACGCCCCTGGTAGGGGTTTCCCCGGCACCCCTCAGGCGGGTAAGCCCGTCGTCAAAATATTCCGCCGGATCACGAAGGAAGCGCCGTCATGGCGAATACCATTACGAAGAGGGCCACCGTCTCGATGACGCCGAGGACCATGATGTAGTTTCCGAAGCCCTTGCCGGTTTCGGCCAGGGCGTCAGCGGCGCTCGCGCCGGCCTTTCCTTGCATCCACGCGGAAGCGCCCATCGCGAGGCCCGCCCCCATTCCCAGCGCCATTTGGAACGGGTAGCTCTGCGGGTCAAGGTTAGCCGCCTGAATAGCGTTCCTCAGTATCATCCCGTAAATGGTCTGCGACAGCGGGGCGCCCACGAAAGCGACCAGAATAAAAGGCGCCATCTTGTTCTGCATGAAGGCCCTTTTCCACGCGCCGATCGCTGCCATCCCCGCAAACCCCGTCCCCAGAGCCGACCCTATCGCCGCGAAACTAAGCGACAACCCCATATCGCCCAAACCTGCAACCATGTCGTCCTCCTTCTTTATTTATTCACCGTATGGCTCATATTTAACGCCCGACCACTGCATGCCCAGATGGCCCGAGAACTCGAGCATGTTGAGCCTTATGCCATGGACGATGACCGCCATGAAGCCCAGGATGATGTTCAGCGCGTGTCCCAGGAACAGGATGAGCGCCGCGGCTACGGCGCCGAGCACCCCGCGCACCCCGCCGGCCAGGGCCATGTTATTGAAACTCTCGGCGACGACCACCGAGGCGTATCCTACCGCGAAAAGCCTCAGGTAGGAAACTATATCCGAGAACGAGCTGATCACCTTCAAGGGCAGGTGCGCCAGCTCATTGAGCGCCCCTTTAAGGATACCTTTCTCGGGATTTGTAAATACGAGGACAAGGGCGGGGCCGACAGCAAACAGCCACCCCGCCGCCTGCGGGAAAGGGTTGCCGAGAACAAATTTCCCCGCCGCGAAAAACATCCCCCACAGGATAAGGACCCATCCCACCTCGGCCAGGGCCCTGACGGAGTTGATCGTCCTTACCGCTCTCAGGAAATGCGCTATGGTAAGCTGCACGGCGCCTATCACGAAACAGAGGAAAATTATGTTATTCTGGTTGTTGTCCGCGAAGCTGTTAACACGTTCTATGACGAGGGCGTTCAAGAAAGGCACCTGGGCTATCCTTTCCGCCCCGAACCACGTCCCGGTGATCGCGCCCCACACGATAGTGGCGCCGCTTAAAATGTACATCAGAAAGAACGGTTCCTTCGGCAGGTCCCTGAGTTTGCGTCGTGCCGCGAACGTCACCAGAAGGAAAAGAAACCCGTAGCCGGCATCCCCTATCAACATCGCGAAAAACAGGCTGAAAAAAACAAGAAAATAGACGCTTATGTCGAATTCATCGTATCCCGGCCGCATGTTCATGAACTGGAAGACCGGGTTTATCGTCCTGATCCAGCCGGGGTTGGTTATCAGCGTCGGCGTCTCCTCAGGCTTGTCGGGATCTTCTATGAAGTACCCCAGGCCGTGGGCTTTCGCCATGGATGTGATCTTTTTCAAGGTTTTGACGGGGCAGAATCCCTGTAGATACGAGAACACGCCCTCCTCCTGCATGCCGAACTTGACGTTAAGGAACTCGCGGTCCTTCTTCAGCCGGTTTTCGCACTGTTTCAGACCCCGGAGCATCATGGCTTCCTCGCGCAAAAGAGCGTCCAGCTCCTCGATCCTCCCGTTCAAATCGTCTATCTTTTGCCTCATCCTGTACGGGCTTTCAGGCGGCGGGATCATTTCCTCAAAGGGCAGCCGTTCATCGTGGCGCAAGAACACCGCCACCAGATAGGTATACCCCGCCTCCATGCTTGTGACGGTGTATCTTATGCCTTTCGCGATCTCCCGCACCTCATCTTTCCTCACCCGGTACAGCCGGATGTTCGCCCCTTCCGCCCTGATCTTTTCGAGGTCCTCCGGGTCAAACTCTCCCCAGTGTTCGAACCATCTGATCCTGCCGCGCAGGTCCTCCACCCGCGCCGCCAGGTCCTGCCTCTGGTCGTATATCTCCGCGACTTCCGCCGCGCATTCAAGAAGCTCCTTCTCGTCCCCCGTAAAGGCCTTTTCCTTCCCTTTTTCATGGTACGGGGAAAGGATTGACACCATTTTCTCGACGTTCGCTACCTTCTCTTCCACAAACCGTATTTCATGCGCGAGGGGCGCCCTGGCGTGCTTGATGTGCAGCACTCCCCTTTTCCGCAGCTTAAGGATAAACATCTCCCTTTCCCTCTCGGAAACCAGCAATGTGATCTTTTTCATCCGTTCGATCATTGCCCCGCCCTCAGCCGCACACTTTTGAGTATTTTTTTCTTGGCAATCTTGCCTCTTACGACAGCCGCCGTCTGCATGTCGCCCAGGTAGATCTGTATCTTCTTTATGTTCCCCCGCGTCTCGGGGATCTTTACCTTTTCAAAAAGGTTTACCCTCTGTATCGTGATCCTCAGCTCTTCCCTGAGCAGGGCGTCCTGCCTGCTGAGCACCTCCGTCCTCGCGTTCAGGATCATGACGTGCTTCAGCATCTCGATGCCGTAATCCACCCACAAAGGCGTTGTTATGAAGTCGTACTCCTCTTCTCTGAATATCACCCTGTCAAAGACCGGTATCTCGACACCCGCGATGTTCCCAGGGGCCGTCACGACCTCTTCCATGCTGATCAGCTTTTCCAGGCCCGCATCCTCCGCAAAGACATCGACCCACTGGTATGCCCTGGCCTTGACATACGCTTTCTCCTGCTTCAGCTCTTCCATGGCGTGATGGAGCTTCAATATCTCGCTTTGCAGCTGCTGCTTTTTAAGAAGCAGCGCCGGAAGATACTGCTCGTACCTCTTGAGCGCGTCCTTCTGCCTCTTTAATTCGTTCTTTGTCAGCCTTATCTTCGCCATGTGCACGGATTGTTGATGTTTTTAGCGTTGTTCGCCGCCTGGTAAAGGGCAGGCACAGGGGCCTGCCCCTACATTTTTCCACGACCTCCGAACTCCGACCGCCAACATTGCGGGGCTGGAAAGCCCCGCCTATTCG
>JAUWWB010000068.1 GCA_030617085.1 Candidatus Omnitrophota bacterium | reverse complement strand
CTGAAAAATTTAAGGTCGATGTTCGCCGCGTCAAGGTAAGGCCTTATTTTCTCTATCGCTTCTTTCGTCATGAAACCGTTTGTCACGAAGTTGTTATACAAGCCCTTATCTTTCGCTATTTTAGCGGTGTCATAAGCGTATTCAAAGAATATGGTCGGCTCGGTGTATGTGTAGGAAATACTGCGGCAGCCGTTGCGCACGGCGTTGGCGACCACTTCTTCCGGCATCAGATCGTACCCTTCGATGTCCCCGTTCTTCACGGATAACTGCGAGATCTGCCAGTTCTGGCAGAATGGGCAGCGGAAGTTGCAGCCGATCGTGGCTATGGAGTAGGCGTACGTGCCGGGAAGAAAGTGGTAAAGCGGCTTCTTTTCGATGGGATCGACATGGTCGGCGACCGCTTTACCATAAGCGTACGTGTAAAGCACCCCGTCGATATTCTGCCTCACCCCGCAAAACCCGAACCCGTCTCCGCTTATCCTACAGCGGTGAGCGCAAAGACAACACCGAACCCGCCCCCCTTCCCCCTTCTCCCAAAGCATCGCCTCCCTGCGCATGCCCCCCCTTTATCTGTCATCCTGCCTTTATTTGTCATCCTGCCTTTATCTGTCATCCTGAGCGAAGCGAAGGATCTCTCCCACTCCGAACCCCACTCACTACGAACTACGAACCACGAACTACGAACTCTCACCCTCCTGAACCCTCTCCTCGATCTTCAGCGTAGCGTCGAGGTTCCTCTTGAACCGCTGCACATGGCCGTCGCCGATACCGTAGGCTTCGGATGCCTTATCGATAGCTTTTCCTATCAACTCGAACTTCTTGTAGAAAAGGCCGTAATCCTTCTCGAGCCTTGAAAGCGATTCCTGGAGCTTCTTCGCGTCCCGGACGATCTCGATATTCCGTATGCCGATCATGACTACCTGGAGGAACGCGTAAAATGTGTTGGGACTTACGGGTATCACCTTCTGTTTGGTGGCATATTCGTGGATCTGGCACGGGTCACCCAGATAATTTTTCTCGGCTATGGTCTCGTAATAGATGGATTCTGACGGGATAAAGAGCAGCGCGAACTCTGTCGTCCCCTTGTCGGGCTTGATATATTTTTCCCTTATCGAATTGATCTGCGTCTTCAACGCCTTTTCGTAGTTCGCCCAGTGCGCCTTCTTCTCGCGCGGATCGTTTATCTCCAAATATTTCTGGTAGTCCTCCTTCGGGAATTTCGCGTCGATGGGGATGACCACGTCCTTGTATTTCACCACCGCGTCCACTCTCTCGTTTCCTTCCAGGGAATACTGCCGCTCCCATATCCCGCGGGGCAGGATACGCTCCAGCATCTCCTCAAGAATGATCTCGCCGTAGCTGCCCCTCAGCTTCGGCGCCTGGAGAAGATACTCCAGGGACTGCCCCAGCTGCTGAGCCTTCTCCTGCTGCCTGACGAGGCTGCCCATGGTATCGTTCATGCTTTTTATGTGCTCAAAGGTCTTGAGGGCGCTGTTCGAAAGGACATCCTTCGACTGCTCCACTTCACGGCGGGTGTTGTCCATGGTGCGGGTTATCCTGTCGTAAAAATCGATAAGCTTCTCGTTAAGAACCGATTCCATGCGATCTTTACTCCTGTCCGCCCCGCGCGTCCTCCATATCAGAAAGCCCACAAGAATGACAAGAACAAGCAATAACAATAATATAATTACGCCGATTTCCATAAGAAAACTCAGTCCACCTTTCTATCCGTGTATAGCTTTCCCAAAGACCGCTTTACAAGCATCCACTGCCGTTTCGGAAAATGTGGGATGGGCGTGTATCGTCTTTGCGATGTCTTCCACGGAAAGGCCCGCTTTTTTCGCAAGGGCGAACTCGTGTATCAATTCGGACGCTTCGTAACCGATAATGTGCGCCCCCAGCAGGGTCCGGCTGTTCCTGTCCGCGATGACCTTTATGAACCCTTCCGTCTCCAAATTGACCACCGCCCGCCCGTTGGCCCTGAAAAACTGCTTCCCCGCGGCGAAATCAATGTTTTTTGACCTTGCTTCCTCTTCCGTCATGCCCACGCTTGCAACCTGAACTTCGGTATAAACGACGTTCGGGACACACCCGTAATCGATCGGCCCAGTATCACCTCCGGCAGCCGCCTCCGCGGCCAGTTCCCCTTCGGCATAAGCCACGTGCGCCAGCATGGGCGTCCGCAGCACATCTCCGGCGGCGTAGATGTTTTCCACGTTAGTCCGCATCTTCGCGTCAACCGGTATGTATCCGCTATCGTCCGTCTTCACGCCTGCCTTTTCCGGGTCAATACCGGAAGTGGCGGGAGTCCGCCCGATAGAGACCAGGACGGCGCCGAATTTCGCCCTCGTTTCTCCGCGGCTGCCTTCGATCGTCACTTCCGCTCCGTCAGGCCCGCTCGACACATCTTTAACCCGGCTCGAGGTAAGGACGGTTATGCCCCTGCGCTTCAACACCGACTGCAGGCGCCCGGCAAGCTCCCTGTCCTCGCCCGGAAGGATGGAATCTTCGACTTCAACCAGAGTGACTTTCGTCCCGATGATGTTAAAAAATGAGGCGAATTCCGTGCCGATGGCCCCGCCTCCCACTATCAGCATCTCATCCGGCGCCTTCTCGAGCCGTATGGCGTGTGAGCTCGTTATCACATGCCTGCCGTCAAAAGGCACCCCCGGCAGGGGGCGCGGGGTCGATCCCGTCGCGATCAGGAACTTTTCCGCTTTCACGCTGAACGGCCCCGATCCTTCTCCGGTTATCCGGACGGTCTCTCTATCGACGAACCGGGCGGTGCCGTTAATAAGGTCTATACCGTTTTTCCTGAAAAGAAAAGAAAGCCCTTTCCGGAGCTCTTCAGCGGCCGCCCTGCTTTTTTCAACAAGCCTGGCCATGTCAACATCGCCGCAGCGGACGTCGAGCCCGCACAGTTCGGGGCTTTTTCTGACAACATCAAGGACCCCGGCGCTGTGGTAGAGTGATTTCGCCGGGATGCACCCTTCGTTGAGGCAAACCCCGCCGAACATCCCCGCGTCCTTCTCGACAACGCCCACTTTCAACCCCAGCTGAGCCGCCCTTATAGCCGAAACATACCCCGCCGGCCCACTCCCGATCACCAGGTAATCATATTTATTTTCCACCCGTTTTACCTTTCAGCGCTTTTTCCCCGGCCATGATGAACAGGATGTCGGAGACGCAGTTCAAGTAGGTCAGAATATTTTCGTTCTTTATCTTCTCTTCCCGGAACAGTCCCACGACGCTCCGCTCGGCCCTTCTGGCGACCGTCCTGGCAATATCAAAATAAGCTGAAAGCTCTCCGCCCCCGGGAAGATAGAAGCACCTTTCTATCTTGACTTCCTGTTCAAGCTGGTGGACCGTTTTTTTGATCCAGTCGGCGTCGTCCTTTTTCAAAAGCAGGCCGAGCTTTTTCTTCTTCTCGGCGCCGACCGTTATCTCCGAGGATATTTTGAAAATGGCGCGCTGGATATTCTCGAGGATGGCCTTATCTTTCTGAGAGTCCGCCTTGCACCTCAGGAGCCCCAGATAACCGTTAAGCTCATCCAGGTCGCCTATCGCGCAGATCTCAGCGCTGTCCTTGCTCACCCGCTTATCAAACGAAAGGTCCGTAAACCCCCCATCCCCCTTCCCGGATCTGACACCCATATATCGCCCCCTTCATTCGGAAACCGTACTATACTAATATACTTGAAAAAAATGGAATTGGGAACCGGAAATTAAAATAAATATTCTCTTCGAACAAACAAAAAATTCGCCGCCGTAGGGTAAAGGGCAGGCACAGGGGCCTGCCCCTACATCCTCCGAACTACGAACTACGAACTAAATACGCCACCGACCCGATGACTTCGCCGGCTCTCCGGAACACATCATCCATCTCATCCCCCTTGATGCATAACGGAAGAAAAAAATAAATAACATTCCCGAGCGGCCGGAGAAGCAAACTTTTCTCAAGGCCTCGCCTGTAGACCTCGTCCCCCACCCTCTCCTTCATGCCGAAAGGCTCTTTTGTCTTCCTGTCCTTGACAAGCTCCATCGCCCCCACGGCGCCGATGCTCCGTATATCCCCGACTATGGGAAGCTCCGCCATCTCTTCCAGAAAAGATACAAGCTTGCCGTTTATCTCCGGCACCTTCTCCAATGTCTTCTCCTCCTCAAAAAGATCGATGCTCGCCCGCGCGGCGGCGCACGATATGGGATTGGCGGTAAAAGTGTGCCCGTGATAGAACGTCTTCAGCTTGTCGTAATCGTCATAGAACGCCCTGAATATTTCTTCGGTGGCAAGCGTAGCCCCCATAGGCAAGTATCCCGAGGTTATCCCCTTAGAAAGGCACATGAGATCCGGCTCTATCCCCGCGTGTTCGCAGGCGAACATCTTCCCTGTCCTCCCGAAGCCGGTGGCGACCTCGTCGGCTATCAAATGGACGCCGTATTTCCGGGATAGTTCCCAAATGCCCTTCAAATACTCGACCGGATAAACGATCATCCCGCCCGCGCCCATGAGAAGCGGCTCTATCACCACGGCCGCGATCGTATCCGCGTTCTCTTTCAATATTTCCTCCGCCCGCGACAGGCATTCCAGCGCGCATTTGCCCTTCTCCCGCCCGCAGGGGCACCGGTAACAATACGGCGTCGGCGCTTTGAACGAATCAAAGAACAGAGGCCTGTATCTTTCGTTAAAGAGGCCCACACCGCTTATGCTCATGGTCCCCACCGTGTCGCCGTGATACGCCATGTCAAGCGAAAGGAAACGGGTCTTCCCCTCTTTCCCGGTGTTCTGCCAGTACTGGAACGACATCTTCATAGCAGCTTCCACGGCGGTGGAACCGTTGTCCGAATAAAACACCTTTGCCAGACCCGGCGGGGTTATTGCGACGAGCCTCTCCGCCAGCTCCACGGCCGGCCTGTGCGTAAACCCCGCGAACAGGACGTGCTCAAGCGAATCCAGCTGTTCCTTTATAGCCGATTTTATAGCGGGGTGGTTATGCCCGTGCACGTTGCACCACCAGCTGGAGACAGTATCGTAGTAGAAATTCCCGTCATAATCATACAGCCTGACCCCTTCCGCCCGCGCGACCGGAACCGGCGGCAGCGACTCGCAATCTTTCATCTGCGTATAAGGATGCCAGACGTATTTCAGATCCTTGCGTATCAGTTCATCTTTCATATCAAGTCCCCTCTTTTTAGTCATGCGTCCCCCCTTTATGTCATCCTGAGGCCCATGATCGCGCATAAGTGTCGGGGCCGAAGGATCTCTGCCGAAGCAGCGCGTGAGAGATCCTTCGCTTCGCTCAGGATGACAAACCCGGACAACCCCCATCTAACTTCTCAAGGATCCTTTCTCCGAGAGGCAGAAACCCCTCGTATAGCGCGTCGGCGTCTTCGTTATACCGGATCTCCCCCAGAACTTCCTCCCCCGTCAATCTTGCCACGATCCTGAGATTATCCTTAAGGATCACTTCGTCCCCGTCTTCCGAGAGCCGGTTAAACAAAATGCCCGCGATCCACAGACCTCTGCTTTTTACGGCTTCCACGGTCAGCAGCGTCTGGTTAATAGCGCCCAGCCGGTTTTCGGCCACGACCAGGACGGGCAGGCGGAGCCTTTCGACAAGGTCAGCCGTCATCTCTTCTTCGCTCAAAGGGACCAGGATCCCCCCGCTGCCCTCGACAAGCACAAAATCAAAATCCTCCGAAAGCCGTCTGAAAGACCTTTCGATCCTGCCGGCGTCGATAACCTTTTTCTCGAGCCGGGCCGCCAGATGAGGCGAGGCGGGAAACTCCAGCACGTACGGCGCCATATCGGAACGGTACTTCTGAAAATATTCCTCCCCCTTCCCGGTGATCCTCACGTGTTCGGCAAGATCCACGGAAACCCCCGCACACCCGGTCTGAACCCACTTCTGGGTGATCACCTTAACGCCTCTCTCCGCAAGAACCCGCCCCAAAAGCCCGGTAACAACCGTCTTCCCAACCCCGGTATCGGTCCCCGTAATAAAAATCGCGTTATTCATAGCAAAACCAGTCATCCCCCCATCTCCACATATTCCTCTTACTCCCGTTACCCAAGGGGTATGGCGGAGGGGTCCGCGCGCAGTTCCG
>JAUWWB010000125.1 GCA_030617085.1 Candidatus Omnitrophota bacterium | reverse complement strand
GCGAACTAAACTCACTTCCGCTTCCTGGCGTAAGCCATCAGCCCGCCGCTTTTGATGATCTCCTTTACGAAGGCCGGAAAGACCTCGGCCTTGTATATCGTCTTCTGCTTTGCCTTTGAGATCTCCCCCTTACCGGCGTCGACTTCGGCGTGGTCGCCCTGCTTCAGGGCTTCCGCGCCTTCGGCGCTCGTGAAGATCGGCAGGCCGATGTTGATGGCGTTTCTGTAAAATATCCTGGCGAAGCTTTTGTCGATCACGCAGGAGATGCCGGCCGCCTTGATCGCGATCGGCGCGTGTTCCCTGCTGGACCCGCACCCGAAATTCTCACCCGCAACGATAATGTCACCCTCTTTGACCTTGTTAACAAATTCCGGATCCGCGTCCTCCATGCAATGCTTCGCCAGCTCCTCCGGATCCGAAGTAGTCAAATACCGCGCCGGAATGATCTCATCCGTATTAATATTATCGCCGAACTTGTGGACCTTGCCTTTGATTTTCATGTTTTTCCTTTTTTTAACAGGGCGACGGGGTCCTGAGCCGTTTCTCTGTCATCCTGAGCGAAGCGAAGGATCTCTGTCAGAGGAACGCCCAAAAGATTCTTCGCTTCGCTCAGAATGACAATAGGAACACTACGAACCACAAACTACGAACCTCGAACTCACAGATCCCCCGGATGCGCGATCTTCCCCTTGATGGCACTCGCGGCAGCGACCGCCGGGTTCGCCAGATAGACGGAACTTTTTGGATGTCCCATGCGGCCTACAAAATTCCTGTTGGTCGTGGCGACGCCCACCTCCCCGTCGGACAGGATGCCCATGTGCCCGCCCAGGCATGGGCCGCAGCTGGGTGTGCAGAAAACGCCGCCCGCGCGCGTGAATATCTCCGCGTAACCCTCCTTGACCGCCTGTAAATAGACCGCCTGCGTGGCCGGGATGACGATAAGCCGGGTCGCGGGATTTACTGTTTTGTTCTTAAGCACCGCCGCGGCCTGCTTGAGGTCGCTTATCCTGCCGTTCGTGCATGAACCGATAACGACCTGATCGACCTTGACCTTTTTAAATTCACCGACCGGCCTGCCGTTCGACGGCAGATGCGGCGCGGCAACGACCGGCTCCAGTTTGGAGACCTTATATTCCCTTACATCGGCATATACCGCGTCCTTGTCGCTCTTCACCAGCTTATATTCCTTCCGGGCGGGCTTGTATTTCCTGAGGGCGGCCTTGACGTATGTCTCCGTGATCTTATCAGGCGCGATCATGCCGCTTTTCGCCCCTGCCTCAATAGCCATGTTGCACATGGTAAGCCGGCCCTCCATCGGGAGCGACTCAATGGTGTCCCCCGTAAATTCGAGGGCCTTGTAAAGCGCGCCGGAAACCCCCAGGTCCGAGATCGCGTGAAGGATCATGTCCTTTCCGCCGACCCATTTTTTCGGCTTTCCGGTAAAACGGAGCTGGATGGTCTCCGGGACTTTCAGCCAGCATTCGCCGAACGCCATGGCGTAGGCCAGGTCCGTGCTCCCCACTCCCGTGGCGAAGGCCCCCAGCGCCCCGTGGGTGCAGGTGTGCGAATCCGCGCCGATCATGAGGTCCCCCGGCAGGACAAGCCCTCTCTCCGGAAGCAAGGCGTGCTCCACCCCCATCTCGCCGAGCTCGAAATAGTTCTCGATACCGAATTCTTCGGCGAATTTCTTCAGGATGTCCGCCTGGTTGGCGCTCCTCATATCCTTGGCGGGAATAAAATGGTCCGGGACCAGCATGACGCGCTTCTGGTTAAAGACCTTTTTCCGGCCCAGCTCGCGGAAAGCCCTGATAGCTATTGGACTTGTAATATCGTTCCCGAGGCAGACGTCCACTTTAGCCATTATGAAATCACCGGGGCCTATCTTCTTAACCCCTTTCGCGTGCGCAAGCAAGATCTTCTCAGTAATAGTATATCCCATATGAACTCCCGTTTTTCCCCTTTGATCCATGACCCCAAAAAATCTGAAAAGTCAGTCTACCAGATTTTCCTCATAAAATCAATGTTCAGCGTCGGCGCCTGACCCTGCCGGTTCACCGGCTTTAACCTCTGAAGGCTGCTGTTCGCCGCATATGCCATTCTTTGCGATCCAGCTCGTGATATGCTCGAAAGCGTCTCTGTTTATCGAAAACCTCCAGGAACTGCCGTGTTGTATCATCCCACCGGCATAGTCTCCCAGGTTCTTGAATATCGCTACCCTGCTGCCGCGGTTCTTTTTCTTGAGCGTCCGCTTTAGCCTGCGAACTGCCTTTGGGCTGAAATATTTGTCGTCTTTCCCGAAGATGAGGAGGAGCGGCCTGTCAAAGGAGAGTATGGCCTCATACGGCCGGCGGGCCAGGAATTCCCTATATGCCTTGAGCGGCATCTTTACCCCCTTGAAGAACGCGAAGCCTTCGGTGGAGCGGGCGACACCTTTCAGGTGCTGCCGGACCTTCTCCGCCACCATCTCCATGAACCTGTCGTCAAAGGGGCCAAGGCCGCGGGCATCGAGGAAAGTCTGGATATTTTCCGGCAGGCCCGCGCCTGAAAAAACGGTCTCCACGTCCCCGCGCGGCGCGCCCAAAAGAACACATGATCGCACGGAGAGAAGGGCCGAGGCCGCTTTCATCGCGAGATAGCCCCCTCCCTCGTGGCCGATAAGGCTGATGGATCCTTTTTTTACGGCCGGCCGGGCCTCAAGGTAAGAGACGGCGTCGGTTATGTTCCTGATCTTTTTCTCGTCATCCAGCACCTTAAAGCTCCCCTGGCTTTTACCCTGTCCCGGACTGTCAAAAGCAAGGACCGCAAAGCCCGATGCCGACAGGAACTCGCCGAGCGAATCTACCAGGTGCTGTTCCCCGTTGGCCATGGGCCCGTCCTTCGGGACAATGACCACGGCCGGGAAGGGCCCTTCTCCGTCAGGCATCCAGGATCTTCCCGAAAGGATCAGGTTGTCACTTTCAAAAAATACCTCTTTTACTCGCGCTTCCTCACGCGGCGCTGTGCCCGCCGGCGCTGCCGCCGCTTCTGCCGGACTGCTCTCCGCGGAAAGGTCCTCATCCTCTGCCTGAGGCTTGCCGGCCGCTTTCCCGGAAACCAGTAAAGAAACGATCCCGTTCACCGCGGACCTGATCCCTTTCCCGGAACCTTCGACGCGGCTGAGGAGGGCAAACCGCGTATCCATCTTCTCGATTTCCAGAGCCAGGATCCTGTGGGTATATTTTGACAGGAACACCTTCGCTTCCGGCAAAGCTCTCGCCTTAACCGAAAAGATCTCCGCTTCCATCCTGCGCCCCATGACGGGGATATATTCATCGCCGAGATACTTCACTTCTATCTTGTCCCGCATCGGCGGCATCGGTTCATCCACAGGGACCATGACCTCAAAAAACTGCGATCCCCTTCTCCAGAAATTGTATTTCTCCATGACAGGCATGTATGACATGATATCGTCCGGGGAAAAAACCATGGTCTTCCTGCCGGTTTCGAAACCCTTCAGCGTGATGAACCTCGGGTGCTCAAGAAACAGCACATCGGTCGTCTCGCCTTCCTGGACGAGCACGGTCAACTGCTTCTGACCTTTAAGGCCCTCCGACTCTTTCAGGAATCTCAAAGGCGTCATGGTCTTTTTTTTCAAAAACAGTTTTTCGTTTACGGACCGGTATTCGAG
>JAUWWB010000026.1 GCA_030617085.1 Candidatus Omnitrophota bacterium | reverse complement strand
GTAAATTCCAGAAAAGACCTGGCCGCGGTGAACAAGATATTGAACCGGAAGAATATAGAGAGGTTGATGGGATCCGGGGTTACGGTGATCGACCCGGATACGACTTACGTGGACGAGACGGCGGAGATAGGCCGGGATACCGTTATCTTCCCCTGCACGGTCATCGAATCCGATGTCGTTATTGCCGGCGGGTGCAAGGTAGGGCCATTCGCGCGGCTCCGTCCCGGCACCAGGCTGTCCGCCGGGGTGGAGATAGGGAATTTCGTGGAGATATGCCGGAGCGAGATCGGGGAGGGGACAGCCGTCAAGCACCACGCGTATCTCGGCGATACGATGGTCGGCAGCAACGTGAATATAGGCGCCGGCACGATCACGGCCAACTATGACGGCAAGAGCAAGGGCCGTACGGTGATAGAGGATGACGCTTTTATCGGCGCGAGGACCGTGCTGATAGCGCCCGTAAGGATCGGGAAGGGCGCAAGGGTTGGCGCGGGCAGCGTGGTAACGAAGAACAAGGACGTTCCCGCGGGGGAAACGGTAGTCGGTGTCCCCGCGAAGCCATTCAGATCTTAAATTAAAAATCAAAGATCAAAATGCAAAATGACAAGAAAACAATTTTGCATTTTTATATGTCATTTTGATTTTTGATATTTGATTTAAAGAAAAGGGGGTGACATGGATAAGCTGGCGATTTTTACCGGGAGGGCGAATCCCGCCCTGGCGCGGGGCATATGCGAAAGCCTGGGCGTTCCCCTCGGGGAAATGGAAGTGAACCATTTTTGCGACGGGGAAACGCGCGTCAAGATCAACCAGAACGTGAGGGGGCAGGATGTATTTGTGGTGCAGTCCACCTGTTTCCCGGCCAATGAAAACCTCATGGAGCTTTTGATCATGATAGACGCGATAAAGAGGGCATCGGCGTTCAGGATAACGGCCGTCCTGCCCTATTTCGGGTATGCCCGCCAGGACAGAAAGGACCAGCCCCGCGTGCCGATTACCGCCAAGCTGGTCGCCAATCTCCTGACCCGCGCGGGAGCGGACAGGGTGATCACCGTCGATCTGCATGCCGGGCAGCTGCAGGGCTTTTTTGATATCCCCCTGGACCATCTCTACGCCGTCCGCATATTTGAGGATTATTTCAGGCAGAAGGAACTGGAAGACGTGGTGATCGTCTCGCCGGACGTAGGCGGCATCAAAACAGCCAGGGCGTATTCCAAGAAGTTCAAGGCGGACCTGGCCATCGTGGATAAAAGGCGCATCAATGATCTTGAGGCCGAGGTCATGTACATCATGGGCGACGTGAAGGGCAAGAATGTCGTTATCGTGGATGACATAGTGGCTACCGCGGGGAGCCTGACGGAAGCCGTAGCGGCGCTGAAGAAGAACGGCGCCAGGGATATATATGCCGCCATCACGCATCCGGTACTGTGCGGACCCGCGATGGAGCGGCTGAAAAATTCGGAGATAAAAGAGCTTGTAGTGACCGACACTATCCCGATAGGCGAGGAAAAACGGCCGGGAAATATCACGCAGCTGTCAGTAGCTGTTCTGTTCGGCGAAGCCATAAGGCGCATACACAACGAGGAGTCCATCAGCGCGTTGTTCGAGTGAGGGCGCTTATGTGGCTTACCCACGACAAACGAAAGAGGTGATATAGATGGAAAAGGTGATCCTTAAAGTGGCGCTCAGGGAGGATTTCGGGAAAAGCGCGTGCAAGCACCTGAGGAAAGAGGGGCTCATCCCCGGTGTGATATACAAGGAAGGCAAACAAGGCATCAGCGTGCAGTTCGGCAGCAGGGACCTGTGGCACGCGCTGCATACGGAAGCCGGGGAAAACGCCATCATTACCATGGACATCGCCGGCGGCGGAAAATCCTTGAAGAAGACCGTTATGGTCAAGGAGTCACAGCTGGACCCCATCAGCGATAATATCATACACGTTGATTTCCAGGAGATCTCGCTGAAGGAAAAGCTGAAGGTCAAAGTGCCCATCGCGGTGAAGGGCGAGGCCGCGGGGGTCAAAGAAGAGAACGGCGTGCTGGCCCAGGCGGTCTGGGACCTGGAGATCGAATGTCTGCCCACGGAAATACCGGAACACATATACATTCAGGTCGATGAGCTTCGCATCGGCGATACCATCCATGTCAGGGATATAGAGCTCCCGGGGGATGTGGGGATCCTCGCCGATCCCGAGCAGGTCGTGGTGTCGCTGAACCCGCCCCACGTTGAGGAAGAGGCCGTGGAGGAAGTCCCGGCCGAAGAAGGGGCAGAGCCTGAAATTATAAAGAAGGGGAAGAAGGAAGAGGAAGAGGGGGCTGAGGGGTAGGCGCGGTTTCGTCATAATGAAGATCATAGTAGGATTGGGAAACCCGGGGCTGCGATATCGGAATACGCGTCATAACGCGGGTTTCCTGGCGATAAAGGCCCTTTCCAGGAAGTACCGGTTGGCGGTCAGGAAAAAAGGTTTCGGCGGCGAGTACGGTACCGGGCATATCGCGCGGCAGGAAGTGATGCTGTTCCAGCCCCTGACTTACATGAACCTTTCAGGAGGGGCCGTAAAGGCGGTCTGCTCCTCAAGGTTGGCCGAGAAAAGCGATCTGCTGGTGATAAGCGATGACGTTAATCTGCCGCTCGGGCGGATAAGGCTGCGTGAAAAAGGGTCTTCCGGAGGGCATAACGGCCTGCGGTCCGTAATAGATATGATGGGCCCTGACTTCGCCAGGTTAAGGATAGGAGTGGGGAGATCCGGCCTCGTCGAGGATATGTCCGTGTACGTTTTATCGCCCTTTCCCCGCAGGGAGAGAGCGGCTTTGGACGAGGTGCTGGGAAAAGCGGTGGAATGCGTCGAGACGTGGCTGGCGAAAGGCACGGAAGAGGCGATGAGGCGGTGTGGTCAGTGATCACTGAAATGTCTTGATTGTAGCCTTAACATGTGTTATTATCTAAAACTATAAACATGGTGGTAAATATGGAAAAAATGAAAAATTACTCAGGATTGTTCATTATTGTTCCCGAGAAGCAGGACACGGTAGACGAGGTCAAAGGGGGCATAAATGCCGTCATCAGCGATAATTCCGGGAATATAGTGAAGGAAAACGTGATGGGAAAAAGGGCGCTTGCCTATCCCATCAAAAAAAAGAACGAAGGCATCTATTACGAGGTCACCTTCACCGCCTTGCCGGGATCTGTCGCGAAAATGACGCGGCAGTTTAACATAAATACGGATATACTGCGGGCGTTGATCGATAAGAGCGAATAGATAGATGGTGGATGGTGCTAAATAAAGGAAGGTACAATGGCTGCTAGCTTGAATAAAGTGTTTTTGATGGGGAACCTGACGAGGGACCCCGAATTACGGTATGTCCCCAGCGGGACGGCGGTCGCGAATTTTTCGGTCGCCGTTAACCGGACCTATAAAGACAGCTCCGGCGAGAAAAAAGAGGATGTTTCGTTCATCCGCGTCGTCGTCTGGGGCAAGATGGCGGAGGTTTGCGGTGAGTACCTCGCAAAAGGCAGAGCCGTCCTGGTCGAAGGACGCCTGAAGTCGCGCTCGTGGGAAGACCAGGACGGGCAGAAGAGGAGCGCTTTGGACGTCGTGGCGACAAACGTCCAGTTCATAGGTTCCCGGGACAGGAGGCAGGAAGCCGTCAGCCCCCAGGTGAGCGGCGAGGGTAAAGGCGGGGATGTAGACGGGGGGTATGGCACTGTGGAGTCGATCGATGTGGATCAGGAAGCTGGGGGGGACGGAACCCCTTTTTAAACAAAACAGGTGAGCGGCAGATATGACAAAGAAGAAAATAGCGCAAAAAGTACGAAGGATATTCAAAAAGAGGCCCTGCCGGCTGTGCAGGGATAAAGTGGAATCGGTGGATTTTAAGGATATCGATCTTTTGAAGAGGTTCGTGTCTGACAGGGGGAAGATAGTAACTTCCCGGATCACCGGAAACTGCGCCAGTCACCAGCGCATGGTAGCCAACGCCGTGAAGAGAGCGCGCCTGGCCGCTTTTTTGCCTTTTGTGAAGGTGAAAGAGGGGCTACCGCGGGGGCGCGGACGTGATAGGAGGGCAAGATGAAGGTGATCCTGTTACGCGATGTAAGCAGCCTCGGTGTTCTCGGGGACGAGGTGGAAGTGAAAGACGGATATGCCAGGAACTACCTGCTCCCGAAGGAGCTTGCCCTAATGTCCACCAAAGGGGCTTTGTGCATACTGGAGCAGAAAAAACGCGGAAAAGAGCGCAGAGAGAAACAGGTCAGGCAGGAATGCGAGCAGCTTGCCGAAAAGATAGCGGCAACATCCTGCACCATCTCAATGGAAGCCGGAGAAGAGGACAAGCTTTTCGGTTCCGTTACATCCGAGATGATAGCCGGGCATCTCGGCGCCGAAGGCATAGATGTCGACAAAAAGAAGATCATCCTTGAAGAGCCGATCAGATCTCTCGGCGTTTATAACGTTGAGATCCGCCTGCACCCTGAGGTCAAGACTCAGGCCAGGGTCTGGGTTGTCAAAAAGTAACAGATCCTTCCGGAAATCGTTAAAATGATTCCAAAGACTCTTATCGAGAAGGTCCCTCCGCAGAACCTTGAGGCGGAGAGCGCGGTTCTGGGGTCGATGCTGCTCGACAAGGAAGCTATCGCGAAAGCCATAGAGCACCTTGAAAAGACCGCGTTTTACTCCGAAGCCCACAGAGAGATATTTCAGGCCGCCGTCAAACTCTATGACAGCACCGAAGAAGTCGATATCGTCACCCTTGTCGAAGAGCTGAAAAAAAGGGACACGCTGGAGAAGGTAGGCGGCCCCGAGTATGTCACGCAACTCGCCAACTTCATTCCCACCGCGGCCAACATAGAGCATTACGCTAGGATCGTCCGGGAAAAATATCTGCTCCGCCGGTTGATCAACACCGCCACGGAGATCGTATCCATGAGCTTTGAGCCTTCCAGCGAAGTGGACGACCTGCTGGACCGCGCTGAAAAGCTGATATTCGACATTACTTCCAGTAACAAGCAGGATATGGGTGTTTCCGCGATGAAGGAGATCGTCAAGGAAAGCATCGAGACGATAGACCGCCTTTATCAAAGGAAGGAGAACATCACCGGCATTCCCACGGGCTTTCACGACCTCGACATGATGACCGCCGGGCTCCAGAAGTCCGACCTCATCGTTATCGCCGGCCGCCCGTCCATGGGGAAGAGCGCCCTGGCGATCTGCATGATGGAATACGCGGGCGTGATGAAAAAGCTTCCCTGCGCGTTTTTCAGCCTTGAGATGTCGAAAGACCAGCTCGCGCAGAGGATGCTTTGTTCCCTGGCGAGCGTAAGCTCACATAAAGTGCGGACCGGCTTTTTTTCACAGGCAGAGTGGCCGAAGCTCGTAGAGGCGGCCAATAAGCTTTCGGAATCGCCGATCTTCATCGACGATACCCCCGGCATCTCGGCCCTCGAGCTGAGGGCAAAGGCCAGGCGGTTAAAGTCGAGGCATGACATCCAGCTTGTCATCGTCGATTACCTGCAGCTGATGAGGGGCGCCTCCGGGAGGGAGAACAGGCAGCAGGAGATATCGGAGATATCCCGTTCGATGAAAGCCCTGGCGCGTGAGCTGGATGTCCCGATCATAGCCATAAGTCAGCTTTCGAGGAGAGTGGAAGACAGGACCGATCACCGTCCCCAGCTTTCGGACCTCAGGGAGTCGGGGGCCATCGAGCAGGACGCGGATGGGGTGATGCTGCTTCTCCGGGAAGAGTATTATAACCCCACGGAAGAGAACAAGGGCCTGGCGGAGGTCATGGTGGCGAAACAGAGGCATGGCCCCGTGGGGAAGATCAACCTGGCGTTCCTGTCCGAGTTTACCAGGTTCAGCAATCTATCCAGAACGGAAGAGGAAGCGGGTTTTTAATGAAGAAAAAACTATTTTTGCCGGTTCTTGTCCTGATATTGTTCGCCGCCGGATGCTGCGCGCCTGCCCGGGCGCAGGGGGAACCTTCGGGGGATAAGCGGATCAGCGCTATCCGCGTGAAAGGCAACTTTTCCGTTTCCACTTCAACCATCTTGAACAGGCTGAAAATGAAGCCGGGCGACGTGTTCGAGGAGACCGCGCTCAACAAGGAATTGAAAAGGCTCTACGCCACGGGATATTTCAGCGACGTGTTCGTCGAGACCGAAGACCTCCCCGAAGGCATGGTCGTGACTTTCACCGTGGTCGAAAAACCGGTCATAAGTGATATCGAGTTCCGCGGGAACACGCGGCTTAAAAGCTCGTTCCTGGCCAAAAAGCTGTCCATCAAGAAGGGCGACCTGCTTGACTTCAATCTCCTCGCGCAGGATGTCGCCGAGATAAAGACCTCCTACATCGAAGAGGGATACAGCCGCGCCGGGGTCGACTACAGCGTCGAGACCGACCCGCGGACCGGGAAAGCCACCGTCGTGTTCACGATAGACGAGGGGCTTCCCGTAAAGATCAGGTCCATAAAGATCGAAGGGAACGAAAGCATCCCGGATAAAGAGATACAAAAATACATGGCGACAAGGACGGCGTGGTGGTTTATCAGGAAAGGCGCCTTTGACGACGAAAAATTTGAGGCGGACCTTGACAGGGTAAGGGCCGTTTACAGGAGCAGGGGATTCCTCGACGCGCGCGTTACCAGCAAGGCGGACTATTCCCCCGACGGCAGGAGCATGTACCTGACCGTTATTGTGGATGAGGGAAAAAAATATCTGGTAGGAGATATCGATATCCGCGGCGAGCTCGCCTTTCCGGAGAAAGAGGTGAGACGCATCTTAAAGATAAGGTCCGGGGATCCGTTTGATTACCGGAAGATCAAAGAGGATGTGGAGAATGTCCGCGCGTTCTACTATAACAGGGGGTACATGAACGCGGAGGTCGACCTGCGCCACAGGTACAACGCCGCTACGGACAAAATGGACCTCATCTTCGACATCAACGCCCATGACGAGGTTGCCGTGGGCAGGATCAACGTTATCGGGAACACCAAGACCCGCGATAAGGTCGTACGAAGGGAGCTCAGGGTATATCCCGGGGAAAGGTACGACGGCGAAAAGCTCAGGCGCAGCAAGCAGCGTATTTATGATCTTGGCTTCTTTGAAGACGTCTATTTTGAAACCGTCCCGACCGATGAAAAGGACGTCAAGGACCTGAACGTCACCGTGAAGGAGACCAAAACCGGCGACCTGTCTTTCGGGGGCGGCTACAGCTCCGTGGACGCGTTCATAGGGTTTGCCCAGATCAAGCAGAGGAATTTTGATATCCTGAATTTCCCCACGTTTACCGGAGGGGGGCAGGACCTCACCGTAAGGGGGGAGATGGGAAGCGCGAAAACGGATTATTATGTCAGCTGGACCGACCCATGGATATTCGATTATCCGCTTCTTTTCGGTTTCGACTTTTACCGGCAGGAACATAAGAAGTTCGGCACCTCCGGTTACGATTACGCGGAAAGGCGCATGGGAGGAGACCTCAGGCTGGGCAAGGAGATCACCGATAATCTGAGCGCCGGGGCGACCTATAACCTTGAGGAGGTCAAGATATCGGACCTGCCGGATGATGCCACGCAGGACCTCCAGGACGAAGCGGGGGTCAACTGGGTAAGCCGCCTATCGGGAAACGTTAAATACGATACGCGGGATAACAGGTATTCCCCCACGAAGGGGTGGGTCGGCGGGATTTCGGTGGAGAACGCGGGCGGTTTTATAGGCGGGGATAAGGATTTTATCAAAACGTACCTGCATGCCAGCTATTATCACAGCATCCTGGACAAGCTGGTCCTGGAGCTGAAAGGACGCGGAGGCATTGTTGAAAGCTATGCGGATACCGACAAGGTGCCGGTATACGAACGGTTTTTTGCCGGCGGCGCGACGACGCTGCGGGGATACAAGCAGAGAAGCGTCGGCCCGAGAGACGATGCCGGCCATTATATCGGCGGTAACGCGATGCTCCTGGGTAACATCGAGGTCACTTTTCCGATATTCGAGAGGCTGATAAAGGGAGCCGTGTTCTATGATGTCGGCAGCGTGACGAAAAAGACCGGGGACCTGTTCGACTTCGATGAATATAAGATGGACGCCGGGGTGGGCGTCAGAGTAAAAACACCTATCGGTCCGGTAAAGCTGGATTACGGGTATCCGCTCAGCGACAATCACGATGACAAGAAAGAAGGTCAGTTCTGGTTCAGCGTGAGCCACGGGTTTTAGGGATATGCTGTCAAAAAAAGAAGGAGGAATGGATATGTCCGGGTCTTGGAAAAGGTTTTTTTCGATCGCTGTCATGTTTTTTGCGGCGTTTTGTTTTCTCGCGTCTCCGGCCTATTGTCTGGGGGGCAAGATAGGATGCGTGGACTCGAGACGCGCGTTTCAGGAATACGAGCGGAAGAAGAGCGTTGAGGCCGAGCTTAACGGGCTGAGCAAGGGGTACCAGCAGCAGCGCGCCAAGAAGATCGAGGCGATCACGAAATTAAGGGACGAAGCCGAGCTTCTCAGCGAAGAAGCCAGGGCCGAGAAGCAAAAAGAAATAAATGCCAGGGTGGCGGAACTCCAGGAATTTGACAGGAAGACGCGGCAGGAGCTGCTTGCCAAACAGAACGAAATGCTCCGCGTAGTGATAGACGATATCCAGAAAGTCATCGATGAGATGGGGAAAAAGGGCGGCTACGACTACATCCTCGATTCACAAAGCATCAGGTACGCGAAGGAAGGATTCGACATCACGGACGAGGTCATCAAACAGCTTAATAAGAAATAAAGATCAAAAGAGTCCAGGGGTCAGGTCTTGAATTTTGAATTTAGGCAAAATTCAAGACCTGACCCCTAATATGGTAACGTATATGGAGCAGAACACCATAAAGAAAGAGGTCCGTTTTCGCGGCAAGGCTCTCCAGACGGGGCGCGTGGTCAACGCGGTCTGCACCCCGGCGGGGCCGGATACCGGTATCGTCTTTAAGAGGACGGACCTGTCGGATGAACCTGCCGCGTGCTTGAGCGATGCCGTATTTTCAAGCGGCCACGCGCGGAGGAGCACCATAGGCGCCGGGGCCGCGTCGGTGCAGACCGTAGAGCACTTTCTTGCCGCGTTATGGGCTCTTGAGATCGACAACATGCTGGTTGAGATCGACGGGGCGGAACTGCCGGCGCTGGACGGGAGCGCAATGGGTTTTTACGAGCCGTTGAAAGAGACGGGGACCGAGCCCCAGGGACGGCCGCGCCGGTTCATTAAGATCCCGGAGCCGGAACGGGTGGAGGAGGGCGGATGTTCTCTTAGCGTTTTCCCGGATGAGGCCTTCAGCGTTTCTTATCTTATAGATCATGACGTCGCTTCCATAGGCCGTGAGGTCTTCAGCATAAGGCCGGACCGGGATTCATTCGAGAAAGAAATAGCGCCGGCGAGGACGTATTGCCTCAAAAGGGAGGCGGAAGCGCTGTTGCGGGCCGGCCTGGGCCAGGGAGCCGATCTTGAGAATACCCTGGTCATGGACGATGACGGTCCTGTCGGAACGAGCCTGCGCTTTTCCAACGAGCCCGTGCGCCATAAGGTCCTCGACCTGATAGGGGACCTTTACATGCTGGGCCGCCCCGTCATCGGACGCTTCGTGGCCGAGAAGTCGGGTCACAGCCTTAACGGGAAGATGGTGAAGAGGATTTACGAAAAGTATGTGGCGGGGCGTTAGTTCGGAGTTTGGGGTTCGGAGTTCGGAGAAAAATGTAGGGGCAGGCCCCTGTGCCTGCCCTTTACCCTGCGGCGAACAAAGATGGAACCCCATGCTCCTTGCCCCTTGCTTGCG
>JAUWWB010000038.1 GCA_030617085.1 Candidatus Omnitrophota bacterium | reverse complement strand
TTTCTCAAGGTTTCACTGGGGAGGATAAGGATATGGCATCAAACACCGAAGTCAAAAACATTTTTGGACAATTTAAAAAAGCGAATAAGCGGTTGAAAGAGGCGGTTGAGATAAGAGAAGAAACAGAGATCAAAAGAGACGACGTGATCCAGAGGTTTGAATTTACCTTCGAGCTTTTGTGGAAGACCCTCAAAAGAATCGCCCGCCTTGAAAAAATAGAATGCTTCAGCCCTAAGACGGCCTTCAGGGCGGCATTTCAGCTCGGCTTGATCGTCGATGAACAGATGTTCATCGAGATCATAGACGCCCGGAATATGCCTTCTCACGTTTATTCAGAGAAACAGGCCGAAGTCATTTACGATTTTATTAAGAAATAAGTGATAACTGCCTTCGCGCGTGTCGAGGAGAGGATCGGCGGGTATATCTAGCGACAAAAAAGGGGACGATCAACGATCTACAAAAGAGACCCCGCCACCTGGCATTCACCAAAAAATGATCAATTTTGACCGAAATTAAGCACAAAGTGTGTCCCCAAATGGCACGTCCCCTGGTAGGCACGATAGGGTCGTGGGGTCAGAGCTCGGGATGACAGTGTAGCGATACGGGGTGATGGGATATGGTCCGATATAATGTGTCCTCCATGAAAGAAAAGAATCTTAGGGATAAGATGCGGCGCTTCGGCGTGAAAGAAAGTGACCTGACCGAACGGTTCATAAGAGCGGGCGGGCCCGGGGGGCAGCATGTTAACAAGGTGTCCACGTGCGTGTACTTAAAGCACGAACCCACGGGGTTAGAGGTAAAGTGCGCCAGGGAGCGGTCCCGGGCGCTTAACCGTTTTTTTGCCCGGAGGATGCTTGTGGGCAAGGTCGAGAAGATGGTCCTCGGCAGGGCGTCGGAGGAAAGGCAGCGGATAGAGAAGATACGGCGCCAGAAGCGGAAGAGATCGAAAAGGGCGAAAGAGAAGATGCTGGCGGAGAAGAGGAAGCGGGGGGAGAAGAAGGTGTTGCGGAAACCCATCCACGAAGGGTAGCGGCAGGCCCCAGTGCCTGCCCGGCTGCATTTCGTGCGTTATGATATACGGGCAGGCCCCTGTGCCTGCCCCTACATTTTGACGTTCGGTACATAATCCGTTATAACATATACGCCGTACGAAAGGGGACACAGTGGCAAAGAAAATTCGTGACACCTGGGGTTCCCGCCTTGGGATCATTATGGCTGTGGCGGGGTCGGCTGTGGGGCTTGGGAATTTTTTTGGGTTTTCTGTGGTTCGGCCTGCTGTTCCTCGCGGGCGTGACCTCGTCCGTTTCCCTGGCTCAACCCGCGATCGCGTTCCTGGAAGACGAGTTTGACCTATCCCGCAGGAAGGCGGTGGTGATCTGACCGCCATCCACCATCCATAAATCCATTTGCATTTTTGAAAAATATTGCGTATTCTTATAATAAGAAGTATATTAATATTAGCTTCGCGAGTATAGATGTATCCACGCAAAAAAAGGAGACCCAAATGGAAAAAGACGTAGCGGTATTCGCGAAAAACAAATATCAGGATGTCAAGGTGCGTATATCCGAATACCAGGGCAATAACGTCATCGACATCAGGATATGGACCCAGCCCCCGCAGGGCGAAGAGAAAGTGCCTACGGGCAAGGGGATAAACATAAACGTCAGGCTCTTCCCGCAGCTCAAGGAAGCGATCGAGAAACTGGAGAAGGAGTTGAAGGAGAATAACCTGATCTGAAGCGGCTTACGTTATTACTCCGAACTACTTTGGCACCGGAGGAAAGGGCAGGCACAGGGGCCTGCCCCTACATGCATTTAGGCCACAACGATGCGGGGCTGGAAAGCCCCGCCTATTCGAATGGGGGAGGCGCTGAAACACTCCGAACTCCGAACTCCGAACTATAACCCTCCTCCTTGTCCCCAACCCCCGATTATGCTACAATCTACCTCATGAGCAAGGACTATATATTCGTCAAGGGTGCCAGGGAGCATAACCTTAAGAATATTGACGTGCGTATTCCGAGGAACACGCTTTGCGTCGTCACCGGGCTTTCCGGTTCGGGCAAGTCGTCACTCGCGTTTGACACCATATACGCCGAAGGGCAGAGGCGGTACGTGGAATCCTTGTCCAGCTACGCGCGGCAGTTTATCGAGCAGCTTCAGAAGCCCCGTATGGACTATATCGAGGGGCTCTCGCCAACCATCAGCATCGAGCAGAGGACCGGAGGCAGGAACCCGCGTTCGACCGTGGGAACGCAGACCGAGATCCTGGATTACCTGAGAGTGCTTTTCGCGAGGGTCGGCGTCCAGCATTGCCCGAAGTGCGGGCAGGAGATATCCGGGCAGACTTCCCAGCAGATAGTCGACCGCATAATGTCCTTTGCCGGGGGGACGAGGCTGATGATACTCGCTCCCCTGATCACGGGCAGAAAAGGCGAACATGTCGAGGTTATGAGGGAGGCGAGAAAAGAGGGGCTTGTCAGGATACGGCTTGACGGGAAGATCGTGGATATAGGGGATACGATCCCGAGGTTGAACAAGAAGGTCAAGCATACCATCGAGGCCGTGGTGGACCGGCTGGTCATGAAAGAGGGTATCCGGCAGCGCCTGTCCGATTCGGTGGAGGTGGCGCTCAAGCTCGGCTCCGGCGTCATCATAATAGCGCCCGCGGAAGGCGAGAAGAAGCTTGCCGGGGATGTCCTTTTCAGCGAGAAGAACGCGTGCGTCAAATGCGGGATCAGTTTTGAAAAGCCCGCTCCGAGGAATTTTTCCTTTAACAGTCCCTACGGGGCGTGCCCGGCCTGCAACGGCCTCGGGAACAAGATGGAAATAGACCCGGAGCTGGTCGTCCCCGACAAGAGCGAACCGCTTCTGAGGGCCGTTGTGCCTTGGAAGAGGGGCGGTAAGGGGATAATACTTCATTACCGCCGGCAGCTCAGAAGACTGGCCGCGTACCATGGGTTTGACTATGACGCGCCGTTTGAGCGGCTGACCGCCGCCCAGAAGCGGATGGTGCTTTACGGGGACGAGGAATCCGGTTTTGAGGGGGTTATCCCGAACCTCGAAAGGCGCTTCCGGTTTTCCGACAGCGAGTTCATAAAGGAGATGATAAGCGCGTTCATGTCCGTCCAGCCCTGCCCGGCGTGCGGGGGACGCCGCCTGAAGGAAGAATCGCTGAGCGTGTATATCGGGGGGAAGAACATCGCCGGTATATGCGAGATGTCGATAATAGAGGCCAAAGACTTTTTTGCCGGCCTTAAACTGGACCCTATGCGGAAAAAGATCGCCGAAGAGGCGCTCAAGGAGATCAGCGGGCGGTTGGACTTCATGCTGAACGTGGGGCTCGGCTATCTTACGCTGGACAGGAGGAGCAACACGCTTTCCGGCGGCGAGGACCAGAGGATCCGGCTCGCCACGCAGATAGGGGTGGGCCTTGTCGGGGTGCTTTATGTCCTGGACGAGCCGAGCATCGGGCTTCACCAGAAAGACAATCGCAAGCTGCTTGACACGCTGGTCGCCCTGAGGGATCTGGGGAATACGCTCATCGTGGTCGAGCATGACGAATCTACCATACGGAAGGCGGACCATATCATCGACCTGGGCCCCGGGGCGGGCGAGTACGGCGGAGAGGTTGTAGCGCAGGGGAAACTGGACGACATCCTTAAAAGCAGGAAGTCGCTTACCGGGAAGTACCTGCGGGGAACCCTCAGGATCGAAGTGCCCGGAAAGAGGAGGAAATACGCCCGGAATAACTGCCTGGAAGTGGTGGGCGCCGCCGAACATAATCTGAAGAACATCGATGTGAAAGTCCCGCTGGGCGTGTTTAACTGCGTGACCGGCGTTTCGGGGTCGGGGAAGAGCACCCTTGTCGACGAGATACTGTACAGGGCCCTGGCGAAAAAGCTTTACAGGTCGAAGCTGAAGCCGGGGAAATATAAGAGGATAAACGGCGTCGGCCGTATCGACAAGGTGATCGTCATAGACCAGTCGCCCATAGGGAGGACACCGAGGTCCAACCCCGCCACATACACGGGGGCGTTCGACCCTATCCGGAAACTTTTCAGCTCCCTCCCCGAATCGCGCATGAGGGGGTATAAGCCCGGCAGGTTCAGTTTCAACGTGAAAGGCGGCCGGTGCGAAGCGTGCCGGGGCGACGGGGTGAAAAAGATCGAGATGTATTTTCTGCCGGACGTCTATGTCAGGTGCCAGGTCTGCGGCGGCAAGCGGTTCAACGACCAGACGCTTGAGGTGCGGTACAAGGGCTATAACGTCTCCGAGGTCCTCGAGATGAGCGTGGAGGAGGCGCTGAAGGCGTTCGAGAACATCCCCCCCGTGAAGAACAAGATGCGGACCCTTTACGATGTCGGACTCGGCTATTTGCGGCTCGGGCAGCCGGCGACGACGCTCTCCGGGGGAGAGGCGCAAAGGGTGAAGCTCGCGACGGAGCTGTCGAAGACGGCTACCGGCAGGACGCTGTACATACTGGACGAGCCGACTACCGGGCTGCATTTCGCGGACATACATAAGCTGCTGGACGTGCTGCATGAACTGGTCTCGGCCGGGAACACGGTGCTGGTCATCGAGCACAACCTGGACGTCATAAAATCCGCGGACCACATAATAGACCTCGGCCCCGGAGGAGGAGACACCGGCGGCGAGGTAGTCGCCTCCGGCACCCCCGAGGAAGTCGCCGCGTGCGAAGGTTCTTACACGGGGGAGTATCTGAAGCAGGTTCTTTTTTAGTTCGTAGTTCGCGGTTCGACAAGCTCACCACCCCTTGAACCGTCCCGAGCGAAGTCGAGGGGTTGTTCGTAGTTCGTAGTTGAGTGGGGTGATACGGTGTTCGACGAAGCAATCTCGCTTGGAAGAATAATGAAGAGGATTATCTGTTTATTAACAATATCCCTGTTCCTGTCCTGTTTCCCTTCGGAAGGGCAAACGGCGGTTCGGGCTGAGCTTGATTTTGCGAAGAAGGCCGTCAGGGACGGGTTCTATGACCTGGCGGAGGGCAAGTTGAATTCCCTGCTTGCCATGGATATCTCCCGGGATGTCGAAGGGCAGGCGCGGTTGCTGCTGGGGAGGGTGTATTACGAAAAGTCTTCTCCCGCGAAAGCGCTCACGGAATTTAATATCGTGCTTGAGCGGTTCGCCGGCAGCGACCTTGCCGCGTATGCCGCTTACTGGACAGCGGAAGTCTATTTTGCCGAAGGCGATTTCGAGCAGGCGCTGGCTCATTACCAGGCGGTGATCGGATCGTACCCGGCGAGCGAGTACGCGCCTTATTCGCGTTATTCGCAGGCGTGGTGTTACGAAAAGATGGGTGAACACCTCCCGGCCGTTGAAGCGTTCCGCGAGGTCCTCAGGTCGTATCCCGAGAGCGAGCTGGCGGTAAAAGCCGGGTACAAGATCGCGGAGATCCTGTACAGGACGGGCCGGTACGCCGAAGCCGAGGCGGAACTGAAAACTTTTACGGAGAAGTATCCAGTGAGCGAGCGGATATTCGACGCTTATTACATGCTGGGGGACTGTTACTATAAGCTCGATGATCTTCCCGGAGCCGTCGCGAACCTGGAGAATTCGCTGCGCGGCGGCGAAGATAAGCCGTGGAAAAGCGTCGCTGAATATAAATTGGGGAAAGCTTATCTCCGGAGCGGTGACCCGGAAAGCGCCGAGGAGTGGTTCAAAAAGGCCACCTCCGGCAGCATCGATCCCGTGACGAGGAGCGCGTCGCTCATGGGGATCGCCAGGATATGTCTCGAGAAGGGTGAGACGGAAAAGGCCCTGGCGGCTTATGACGAGGTAATCAACGGGACGGCCGAAAACGAATGGACCGACGACGCGTATTACTGGATGGGCGAGGCCCTGTACAAGAACGGAAACGCGCCGGAAGCCGCCGGGACATACCGCGAGGCCCTGGAAAGATTTCCCGACAGGGAGCTCGCCGGCGAGATGCATTACTGCCTGGGATGGGCGTACCTCGGTGCGGGCGAGGAGGAAAAAGCGTTAAAGGAGTACGAGACGGCCGTGGAAACGTCCGGGAGTGACGACCTCCTCGTCAGCGCGCTGTGCGCCATGGGTGATATCTTGCGGCTGCGCGGCGAAAATGAGCGGGCTATCGACGCTTATGACAGGGTGCTCAGGGACTTTCCCCGCTGCATACTCGCTGATCTAGCGCAGTACGAGGTAGGGTGTGTGCTGGAAGAAATGGACAGGGAAGACGCCGCCATCCTCGCGTTCCAGTCGCTGGCGGTGAACTTTCCGGAATCGGCCCTGCTGGATAAGGCGCATTACCGGCTGGGCACGCTTTATGCCCGGAAGGGCGAGTACCGAGCTTCAGCAAGCCAGTTTGATCGCGTGCTTGAAGATTTTCCCGGCAGCTCTCTTCGCGATGAAGCCGCTCTTCAGAAAGCAAATTCCATGTACAACGGCGGCGACTACGCCGGCGCCGTAAAGCAGTATCAAAGGATCATCGGAGCATCAAAGGATAAGGATGTCCTTCTCAGGGCGCGCTATCATGCCGGCTGGGCCTATTACAAGACGGGAAAAGAGAAGAAAGCGCTGGAGGTCTTTAGACAGATACTGACTGGCGGCGGCGGAAGCCGCTTTGCTCCCGGGATAAAGCTGTGGTTCGGGGAGTATTTTTACGGCAGGGGGGACCTGAATAACGCGCGAAAATATTTTTCCGAAATAGTGGAAGAGTTTCCCGGAAGCGCCTTCGCCGATGACGCCGCTTACTGGCTGGGGTGGGCGCTGTATGACGATAACATGGTGGCCCGGAGCCTGGCCCGGTTTGAAAGCATAGCGCGGAAGCGCCCGGCCGGCAAGTGGGCGCCACGGGCGGTACTGGCGATAGGGGATATCCACAAAAAAAGGGGCGAGCACGATAAGGCGATATCCCGGTACGAGTCACTCATACAGAAATATCCCGACAGTGAGATAACGAGGATCGCGGACAACAGGATAGGCGCGATATTAAAGGCCCGGGGCGAGTACGCCCTGGCCACGGAGTATTTTAAGATCGCCCTTACGGAAGAAAATTTCGAAGTGAACGCGCAGCTGCAGTTCGATATAGCCGAATGCCATGAGAAGTCGGGCATGGAAGATGAGGCGGTCGAAGAGTATCTCAAGGTGGAATATAAATATCCCCGCGGAAAATTCTGGGTCGCCCGCGCGCGCCTCAGGTGCGCGGAGCTCCTGGAAAAGCGCGGCGAGGACAAAAGGGCGTTAAAGATATACCGGAAACTGGCCGGAGGAGAAGGCCGGGAAGCGGACCTGGCGAAGGAGAAGATAGAGGCATTCAGGCGGTATGCGAGGAAAAAATAGTTGATGGTCGATGGTCGATGGTCGATGGTGGATGGTGGATATAGGAGGTTAAGATGTGGGACTTACTAGTTAAAGGCGGGCCGTTGATGTTCCTTATACTTTTGTGTTCCGTTATCGCGTTCGCGGTTGTGCTGGAAAGGTTGTGGCATTTGCGGCGGGCGAGGATCAATACGGAAGAGTTCATGGAGGATATCGCCGGGACGCTGAAAAGGAACAAGATAATGAACGCTATCGACAAGTGCAACGCCATGCCGGGCCCGATAGCGCAGATACTCAAGGCGGGCATACTGAAACATGACCGCGCGAGGGCGGAGATAAAAGAGGCGATAGAAGACGCCGGCCTGCACGAGGTGCCGCGCCTCGAGAAAAACCTCGGCGTGCTGGCTACGATCGCCCACGTGGCGCCGCTTCTGGGGCTTCTGGGGACCGTCACCGGCATGGTGCGCGCGTTCCAGGTTATCGAGATGAAAGCGGGCGCGTTCATGCCGGTCAATCCGGGAGACCTGGCGGGGGGGATATGGGAGGCGCTCATTACCACCGTAGCCGGCCTTTCGGTCGCGATCCCCGTGTATGTCGCCTATAACTTCCTGGTAAGCAGGGTCGACGGGTTCGTGCTGGAGATGGAGAAAAGCGCGACGGATCTGGTGAACATACTCGGGACAAAAAGGGAAGAAGATGAGGTTTAAGAGAAAAGTATTCATGGAAAAAGGGCGGTTGGATATCGCGCCGCTGATCGACGTGATATTCCTGCTGCTCATATTTTTCATGCTGACCTCGAGCTTTGTCTTTCAGCCCGGCATAAGGGTGAACCTGCCCAGGGCCGTTACCAGCGAGGTCCTGCAGAAGGAGCTGCTCGTGGTGACGGTCACGGAGGACAGCGAATTCTTCATATGCGAAAGGCCCGTGAGCGAGGACGAGCTTTTCTCGCGTATCAGCGTCGCCGCGAGGGACGGGCAGCCCCTCCTGATAAAGGCGGATAAAAAGGCAAGCCTCGGGAAGGTCATCGAGGTCTGGGACATCTGCAGGCAGGTGGATGTCAAGCAGATCAACATTGCCACTACCCAGTAGGGGCAGGCCCCTGTGCCTGCCCTGCCGGCGAACATCTTGAGTTGTATGATAAACAGGAACCTGAGGATAGCTTTGCTTTTGTCGCTGGGGGCGCATGTTCTGGGGATGTCCGCCCTTACCATAACCACCCGGGGGGATGCCGCCATGACGCGTCCGTATACGCGCGTTGATTTTCTCGGGCCTATTTTGAGGAAAACGGCGTTTGATATCATGCTGGAAAATGCGGACCCTGCCGTGAATACGGCTTACCGGCAAACGGTGCTGTCCCCCGGAGAGGGGCGCCTGGAAGTGACGGCCCCGAAAATGGAACCGGCCGTTCAGGAGCTGCCGGATCATCCGGGGAACAGCATGGATGCTCTTGTGATGGATTTTCTGGCAGGCGCGAAGGCCGTGCCCGG
>JAUWWB010000020.1 GCA_030617085.1 Candidatus Omnitrophota bacterium | reverse complement strand
GAAAAATGTAGGGGCAGGCCCCTGTGCCTGCCCGCCCCTGGCGGGCCTGCCCTTAGCCCGCGAAAAGCGTGGCGATTGCCCTTGACAAGAATACCCTCATTTGATAATATTATTAAACATTAAGCAGTACTTGCCGTGTGGTTTTTTGATGTAAATATTTGTTACTCAACGACTTATAAAACAACAGGAGAATTGTGATGTATGCAGTGATCGAACTTCAGGGGGCGCAGGTCCGGGTGGAAAAGGACGAGAAGATCGCGGTCAACCGTATTAAGGACCAGAAATCCGGCACGCTGAAAGTCGAAAAGGTGCTGTTCGGAAAAAAAGGGGATTCTCATTTTATCGGTGACCCATACGTGGAGGGCGCTTTTGTAGAGTGCGAGATCCTCGGCGAGAAGCGCGCGAAGAAAGTGATCGTCTTCAAGTACAGGGACAGAAAGAGCTCCCAGTCCAAGAAGGGCCACAGGCAGGATCTGACGGAGCTTAAGGTGACTGGTATACACTTTGAGGAAACAACTTAGTTCGGAGTTCGGGGTGTTCAAAGGAGCAAACCATGGCACATAAAAAAGGACAGGGTTCTTCGCGTAACGGGCGTGAATCGCGGTCGCAGAGGCTTGGGGTCAAGATGTTCGGCGGCCAGGCCGTAAGCGCGGGGAGTATACTTATCAGACAGAGGGGGACACGGTACAAGCCGGGCTTGAACGTCGGGAAAGGAAGGGATGACACCCTTTTTGCCAGGTGCGACGGGGTCGTCTCGTTCTCCGGCGTCCGGGTTGTGAACGTTATTCCCGCATGAGATGCTGATCGACCACGCAAAGATCTACGTCACCGGCGGCAAGGGCGGGAACGGCTGCCAGAGCTTGTATAAGGATCTCTACCACCGGAAGGGGATCCCCGACGGCGGCGACGGCGGCCCCGGCGGTGAGGTGATCATCGAAAGCGACTCTAACCTTTATACCCTCCTTGATTTTAGATATAACCCGCACTACCGCGCGGATAAAGGCAAGCACGGCGGTTCCAATAAAAAGTTCGGCAAGAGGGGAAAGGACCGTCTTGTGAAGGTTCCGGTAGGCACCCTTATCATAGACGCCGAAAACGGACTTACCATCAGGGACCTCGCCGCCCCCGGCGAACGGGTCGTAGCAGTGAAAGGCGGCGCCGGCGGCAAGGGTAACGCCAAGCTGCGCGTAGCCACCCCGGGCGAGGAAGGCGAGGAGCGGACGCTGCTCTTCGAGCTGAAGTTTGTAGCCGACGCGGGGATCATCGGCTTTCCCAACGCGGGAAAATCCACGCTGGTCTCGCGCATATCAAAAGTCCATACCAAGATCGCCCCGTATCCGTTCACCACCCGCAGCCCAAAGCTGGGCGTTGTCAGTTTCTATGACGAGACTTTCGTAGTGGCGGACATGCCCGGACTTATAGAGGGTGCGCACGCGGGGCGCGGCCTGGGCGACAGGTTCCTGCGCCATATCGAAAGGACAAGCGTCCTCGTGCACATGGTGGACATCGTCCCGCTGGACGGTTCGGACCCGGCGGAAAACTTTTTCAAACTGGAGAACGAGCTGAAGCTGTACCGGCATCACGTATACGAAAAGCCGCGCCTCGTAGCGGCGAACAAGATGGACATGCCCGGTGCCGAAGAAAGCCTGAAAAAATTCACGTCTGAGATAGGGCGGGAAGTCTGGCCCATTTCCGCCTTGAACGGGGAAGGGTTGCCTGAACTGGTAAGGGCCGTTTACAGGAAGATACAAGATGCCAAAAAGAAAACTGAAGAGGATAACGGTTAAGGTCGGGACGAGGGTCCTCACGGGCAGCCGCAACAGGATAGCCCGGAAGGCCATAAAAAGCCTGGCGGACCAGGTATCGGCCCTGATGGACAGGAAGATAGAGGTCATCCTCGTCTCTTCCGGCGCGATCGGTGCCGGGCTGGGCCTTCTGGACATCCGAAAAAAGGGCAGGTCCCTTTCCGAGCTGCAGGCGATCGCGAGCGTCGGCCAGAGCCACTTGATGGACATCTATAACGAGTATTTCAACAAAAGGGGTTACATCGCCGGACAGATACTGCTTACTCAGGAGGACTTCAACGACCGGAGGCGCTTTCTGAACATGAGGTACACCCTCAACACGCTTTTAAAATACGGTGCCGTCCCGGTCGTCAATGAGAACGATTCAGTCTCCACGGCGGAGATAAAATGCGGCGACAACGACCGGCTTTCCAGCCTTGTGGCCGACCTTGCCGATTCGGATATGCTGATCATGCTTACCGACGTCGAAGGGCTTTACGACGAAGAGTGCCGCCTTATCAGGCATGTCGAAGCCGTTACCGCGAAGGTCAAGTCCCTTTGCGGGGATAAGGGGTGCGTGGAGAGCACCGGGGGCATGATAACCAAGCTCGAGGCGGTGAAATACGCGGCAAGCGCGGGCATTCCCTGCGTTATCGCCAGGGGCGGAAGGAAAAATGTTATCCTCGATATAGTTGAGGGGGCGGAGGTCGGGACGAAGTTTGACGCGCAAGAAAAGCCCATGAAAGCGCGGAAGCGGTGGATAGCTTTCGGAATGAAGCCGAAAGGTGGGATAATCGTGGATGAAGGAGCCGAGAAGGCGCTGATCGCCGGGAACAAGAGCCTCCTGCCGGGCGGCGTCCGCGACGTGACGGGCAGGTTCTCGGACGGCGATGTCGTTGATATCGTAACCGTGCGCGGGAAGATCATAGCGAGGGGCATTTCGAATTATTCATCGTCCGAGATCGAAAAGATCAAAGGCAAAAGGTCCGATAGGATCGAGAAAGAGCTCGGGTATAAGGATTACGACGAAGTGGTCCACCGGGATAATCTGGTGGTGCTGGAATAAGGGGTGGATAGAATGGACAGTGCGGCTGTTATGAAAGATATTACCGACAGGGCGAAAAAGGCGGCGGTGGTTTTGAACGTCATGTCCTCTGATGAAAAGAACAGGGCATTGCTTGCCATGGCTGAGGCCCTGGACGCGGCGAGGAGCGCTATCAAGGAAGCTAACGCGGTCGACCTGGCCGGCGCGGAGGAAAAGGGTAAGAGCGGGGCTTACCTCGACCGCCTGAAGCTGGACGATAAGAGGATAGACGGGATGCGCGCGATGCTGCGTGAGGTCGCCGCGCTGGATGATCCGGTGGGAGACGTTCTTGAAAAAAGAGAGCGGCCGAACGGGCTTATTATCGAAAAGGTGAGGACGCCAATCGGCGTCATGGGGATAATCTATGAATCGCGTCCGAACGTGACGGCGGACTGCGTCTCTTTGTGCCTCAAGTCAGGCAACGCCGTCATCCTCCGCGGGGGCTCTGACGCGATAAACTCGAACAAGGCGATCTACGAGGCGCTGAAAAAGGGCGCAGCGTCGGAAGGCCTGGCCCGGGGCGCGTTTATCCTGATCGAGGACACCTCGCGGGAGCTCGTTGAGGCGATGCTCAAGGCGGCGGGGGATATCGACCTTATCATGCCCCGGGGCGGGGAGTCGCTTATCCGGGAGGTCGTTGAAAAGAGTACCGTTCCGGTGATCAAGCATTACAAGGGCATATGCCACGTGTATGTCGACGCCGGAGCCGACCTGGACATGGCGGAGGCGATCTGCTATAACGCGAAGGTCCAGAGGCCGGGCGTCTGTAACGCGATGGAGACCATGCTCGTGCATGAAAGCGTCGCGGAAAAGTTCCTTCCCCGCGTCGCCGGCGCGCTGCGCGGGGCGGGGGTAAGGATGAAGGGCTGCCCCGCGACGAGGCGCATACTCGGCATCGATATCGAGGAGGCAGCCGATGAGGACTACGCCACGGAGTGGCTTGACCTTGTCCTGAACATCCGCGTGGTCGCCTCGCTGGAAGAGGCCATCGGCCATATCGCGAGGTTCGGGTCAAGGCATTCGGACGCGATCGTGACGGGGGATCCTGAGGCGGCGGCGGAGTTCACCAAAAAAGTCGACTCCGCGGCCGTTTACGTGAACGCTTCCACCAGGTTCACCGACGGGAGGGAATTCGGCAAGGGCGCGGAAATAGGGATAAGCACGGACAAGCTCCACGCCCGCGGGCCGATGGGTCTTGAGGAGCTTTGCACCTATAAGTACGTTGTGCGGGGGAGCGGGCAGATTCGGGAGTAATGTTTGGAGATGTACGTCCGCGCAGGTGGTGTGCACCCGCCCATGGACAACCTGTCGGTAATTGTCCCCGGGCGGGTGCACACCGCCTGCGCTGGGGTAAGCGCGAGGTGCGATAGGGTAACTGGGGGAAATGATGAAAATTGGGTGGTTTGGGGGGACGTTTAATCCGGTACACATGGGGCATCTGGTGCTGGCGCAGGAGTGTTGGTACCGGTTGGGGTTGGATAAGGTTGTTTTTGTTCCGGCGTATTTGCCTCCTCATAAGGAAGTGGGGGGGGAGGTGTCGGCGGCGGACCGGCTGAACATGCTCCGCATCGCCCTGGAAGGGGATGAGAGGTTTGAGATATCCACGTACGAGATAGACAAGGGGGGGACGTCGTATTCGATCGATACGATAAAACATTTCCTTGAGGAGTACGGCGGGGACGTCGAACTTTTTTTTCTGGCCGGCTCCGATATGGCGGAGGGGCTTTCGACCTGGAAAGACGTGGAAGATATCCTGCGCCTTACCACTTTTGTCATCGCTACCCGCCCCGGCGGCGTGGAAAGCGGCACTCCCTATGAGGAAAGCCTCAGGCGCGTCGTCACCCCCGGGATAGATATCTCTTCCAGCATGATAAGGGAAAGGATCCAGAACCGCGAACCCATAGATTACCTCGTCCCCGCCGTCGTAGTCAGGTTTATCCGGGATAAGGGGTTATATAGTTCGTAGTTCGTAGTTCGGAGTTCGGAGTCTTGAGATTGCTTCGTCGGCCCTTCGGGCCTCCTCGCAATGACGCACGGTATGCGAGTATGGACGTCCCCTGCGTCATTGCGAGGAGCGAAGCGACGAAGCAATCTCAAAAGGCAGATAACCCCTTGACTTTTGGGGGTGGTGTGATACACTTTACGCGTATTTATTTTTTTAACTAAAGGGAGGTGTAATCGTGGCAGAGGCTTATTGTGTGAAATGTAAGGCCAAGAAGGAAATGAAAGACGCTAAAGAAGTCATCATGAAGAACGGCAGAAGGGCATTGAAAGGCGTTTGTCCGGACTGCGGCACCGGCATGTACAGGATACTGGGCAAATGATCGCGGATCCTTCCGCATTTTGTTGGGGTTATATTTGAAATTTTCTGATCTTTTTTGATCCGCTTCACCGGAGGTGAAACGGATCAGATACGCGTAATCATAATCAGTGGGAAAATTAACAGCTCTGGATAAGGCAAGATCTATAGCGCGCCTCGCCGCGGAGAAAAAGGGTGAGGACATCGTCCTGATGGATATGCGGAACATCTCGACGATGTGCGACTGGTTCGTCCTGGTCAGCGCCGCATCCTCCCGAAGGATCCAGACCATCTCCAACGAAATACAGCGAAAACTGTCAAAAGGGCGCGTTAAGCCCCGGAATGTTGAGGGGAAAACCAACCCACACTGGGCGTTGCTGGATTACGGGGATGTTGTTGTCCATGTTTTTCACAAGGACATCAGGGAGTTTTACGGGCTGGAGCGCCTGTGGTCGGATGCTAAAAAAGAACGGTTTGATGATAAATGCTTGAAAAAGACATCTCAAAAAAAATAACAGATACCCTCTTTATATCCTGCAAAAAGTATTTTGAAGAACACCTGCCCGACGCGCGGTTCCCGGAAGATATAGAAGCGCACCTGCAGGTGACACGCGACAGCAGGCACGGCGATCTGACCTCGAACATAGCGATGCGCCTTGCCCCGGCGGGGCGATGTTCTCCCAGGGCGCTCGGAGAAGGCGTTGCGGGGATCTTCCGCGGCAAGATGGAAAAGGCGGGCCTGTCCCCGTTTATCGGCGATATCGCCGCTAAAGGCGGGTTCATAAATTTCCGGCTTTCCGACGGGTACTACCGCAGGCTGCTCGAAAACATCCACGACAGGAAAAGCGATTTCGGCAGGTCCGAAGAAGGGCGCGCGAGGCGCGTGAACCTGGAGTTCGTCAGCGCAAACCCTACCGGACCCCTGACGATAGCGCACGGCCGCCAGGCGGCTATCGGCGACGCCCTTTCACGTATCCTGCGCTTTAACGGCTACCACGTGACCAACGAATATTATCTTAACGATGTCGGCCGGCAGATCAGGCTCCTTGGCGAGTCGGTGGAGGTCCGGTACCGCAACCTTTTCGGAAAGGACGAGCCCATGCCCGAAGACGGGTACATGGGGGAATATATCATAGATATCGCCAAAGAGATAAGAGCGAAAAAGGGGAAAAGGCTGCTTAAGAAAGAGCCGAAGACCAGCGCCTTTTTCCGGGAGCACGCCGTCAAATACATGATGGGGCTCATAGAGAAGGACCTTGCGGATTTCGGGGTGGAATTCGATGTCTGGACGTCGCAGGCGAAGCTTGAGAGGGGCCAGAGGGTGCGGAAGGTGCTCACCTCCCTGGAGAAGGACGGGTATGTCTACGAGAGCGAGGGGGCAAGATGGTTCGCCTCTACGCGGTTCGGGGACGACAAGGACCGGGTCGTCATCAAAAGCGACGGCTCTTACACCTATCTCGCGCCCGACATTGCCTATCACCGGGACAAGTTCCGGCGCGGTTATTCAAAGCTGATAGACCTGCTGGGCCCCGACCACCACGGCTATATAAAAAGGATGAAGTCCGCCGTCCAGGCGATGGGTCATGACGCGAGGTCCCTTGATATTCTGATCGTCCAGCTGGTGACCCTCTTGCGGGGCGGGCAGACGGTTTCCATGTCCACGCGCGCGGGCGAGTTCATAAGTCTTAGAGAGATCATGGACGAGCTGGGCAAAGACGTGACGCGGTTCTTTTTCCTTTCAAGGCGCCTGGACAGCCACCTTGACTTTGACATCGATCTGGCGAAAAAAGAGTCGGCGGATAACCCGGTCTTTTATATCCAGTACGCCCACGCCAGGATCCGCAGCATACAAAAGTACAGCCGCAGGAACCGGGTGCGCCTCCTCCTCCGGAAGAGAAAGCCGGAGCTGTTGACCGCGCCCGAGGAAAAACAGCTCATGCGTAAGCTGGCCGAGTTTCCTTTCGCGGTCAAATCGAGCGCGGAGATGCTGGAACCGAACCGCCTGATAACCTATCTTAACGAGCTGGCCCGGTGCTTCCATTCATTCTATACCGAATGCCGCGTCGTTTCCGATGACGCCGCGCTCACCAGGGCGAGACTATTCCTCGCCGAGTGCGTCCGGATAGTCCTCGCGAACGGCCTCGGCCTGCTGAACATCACTTTGCCGGAGAAGATGTAAGAACGGATCCACATGTAAGAGATCCTTCGCTTCGCTCAGGATGACAGGGGGTGAAGTCTGAACCCATGTTTGATTCCCTAAAACTCTACCTCAACGAGACAGTCGACTCGGACGGCCTGGTGCGGATACTCGATGGCTACGGGTATTCACGGTGTCGCAAGGTGTCTGAATGCGGGGATTACAGTCTGTTGGGGGAGACGGTGATAATCTATCCTGTGACTTTTGAATACCCCGTCCGCATATACCTTTCCGGGGAAAAGGTGAGGTCGATAAAGAGCATAGACCTCATTTCCTTCAAGCGTATCATGGACCACAAAGGGGTCATCATCCTGCCCGTAAGCACGCTGAGGCGGACAAAACTGAAGAAGCGCCCCCTGGCCCTGGAGATGGGCGAGCAGCCCATCGATTCTTTCGTGGATATCGAGCCGGGGGATTTCGTTGTCCATATCGACTACGGCATCGGGAAGTACCTTGGCATGCAGCGCATACGCCGGGACGGAAGCCTGAAAGATTACTTCGTGATCGAATACAAAGGCGGCGATAAGCTCTTCGCGGAAAGCAAGGATCTGCACAAGCTTCAAAGATACATATCGTTTCACAGGAAGCCGCCTCGGCTTAACAGGCTCAAGGGCAAGAGGTGGCAGGCGGCCAAGAAAAGAGCTTCAAAGGGGGCCGCGCGGACGGCAAGGGACCTCCTGAGCCTCCAGGTCGCCAGAGAAAGCGCCGAGGGGTATGCCTTCGGCGCGGATACCGACTGGCAGAAAGATGTGGAAGAGGCGTTCCCGTACAAGGAAACGCCGGACCAGCTGAAGGCGACAATAGAGGTCAAGCGCGACATGGAAAAAAAGCGTCCGATGGACCGGCTCCTGTGCGGTGATGTCGGATACGGAAAAACGGAGGTGGCCCTGCGCGCGGCGTTCAAAGCCGTCATGGACGGCAAGCAGGTGGCTTTGCTCGTGCCGACCACCATCCTGGCGGAGCAGCACGCCGAGACCTTCACCAAAAGGCTGAAAGATCTCCCGGTGAACGTCCAGATGCTGAACCGGTTCCGTACGCAGGCGGAACAGCAGCGCATACTGCGTGACCTCAAAGAGGGGAAGGTCGACGTAGTTATCGGCACGCACAGGCTGCTTTCCGGCGACGTCGCCTTCAAGGACCTGGGTCTTTTGATCATCGACGAGGAACAGCGGTTCGGGGTCAGGCACAAGGACAGGATCAAAAGGATGCGCGTGGATGTGGACATACTTACGCTTACCGCCACTCCCATCCCCAGGACGCTGTACCTGAGTCTCATGGGTGGTAAGGACATATCGGTGATAGAGACTCCGCCGCTGGAGAGGCTGCCCATCCGGACGGAGATCATTGAATACGATAAGGTGCTTATAAAGGAAGCGATCAAAAAGGAGCTGGCCAGGCAGGGTCAGGTCTATTACGTGCATAACAGGGTGGAGACTATCGACAGGGTAGCGGGGGAGGTCAGCAAGCTCGTCCCCGGGGCGAGGCTCATGGTGGGGCACGGGCAGATGAGCTCGAAGACGCTTGAGAAGACCATGCTCAGGTTCATCAAAGGCGAGGTTGACATTCTGGTGTGCACCACGATCATCGAATCTGGCATCGACATACCGCGGGCCAATACCATGATCATCGACGACGCCGACAGGTTCGGTTTGGCCGACCTTTACCAGCTGAGGGGCAGGATTGGCAGGCTCGACCGCAAAGCTTACGCGTACCTGGTGGTCCGGGACATGACCACCCTTACCCACGAGGTCCAGCGGCGGCTGAGCGCCATAAAAAAATACCATGAGCTAGGCTCCGGCTTCAAGATAGCGATGCGGGACCTGGAGATGAGAGGAGCCGGCAACATATTAGGCGTGGAGCAGAGCGGCTTTATCGACCAGGTGGGCTTCGACCTGTATTGCCGCCTGCTTAAGGAGGAGATCGCGGGGATGAAGGGCGGTAAATAGTTCGGGGTTCGGAGTTCGACCATAAGCACCGCCAGCGACAAACCCCTTGAAGACGCAATGCCATTCTGGTATGATATTCGAAAATTGGCTTTACAATGGACAATATTATTACGCGAAAAAAATATAGATCCGGACTCCTGGCCTGTTTCACGGCGGCGTGTATGTTCCTGGCGCTTTCCGGTTGTGGAAAGCCCTCGGGCAAGAGCGTTGTTGTCGCCACGGTGGGGAACATGAAGATGACCGTGTCGGATTTCTATGAAAGGATATCCCACCTGCCGGAGCGGTACCAGGAGATCGTCAAGAGGCGGAAAGGCGAGTACCTCCAGGAATGGATCAACGATACGCTGCTTTACCAGGAAGCCCTCCGCAAAAACGTGCACAAGGGCAAAGACGTTCAAAAAGTGATCGAAGAGGCGAGGAAGAAGATCCTCATCGCCAGGCTCCTGAAGGACGAAGTGGACGACGCTATCGATATTACGGAAGACGATATCAGGGAGTTTTACCGGAAGAACAGGGCCAGGTACATTACTCCCGAGATCATGAGGGTGTCTCACATACTGGTGCCTTCGCGGGAGGAATCCGAAAACATCCTTGAAGAGCTTGCCGGAGGGGCGCGTTTTGAGGACCTGGCCAGGGCAAGATCCGTCGATCCCACCGCCCAGCGCGGCGGAGATATAGGTTATTTCCCGAAGGGACAGCTGATGCCGGAATTCGAGGCGGGCTGCGCGCGGCTCGATGTAGGCGGGATAAGCGGGGTCGTCAAGACAAAGCTGGGGTACCACGTCATAATGCTGACCGACCGGAGACAGCCGAAACCAAGGCCGATCAAGGACGTCGATGAAGACATAAGGTCGCGCCTGCGGACGGTCAAGCGGCAGAAGATCTTCAACGAGCTGCTCCGAAGATTGAGGGAAGAGACGGACGTGGAGGTGAACGAAGAGGCTTTGCAAACCCCCTCCGAATAGGCGGGGCTTTCCAGCCCCGCAATGTTGGCGTTCGAAGTTCGGAGTCGTTAGGGTGCGGATCCTGGGCGAATGCTGAAGGCGGTCCGCGTGGGAGGGGGTCCGTGCTCAAACATCCG
>JAUWWB010000167.1 GCA_030617085.1 Candidatus Omnitrophota bacterium | reverse complement strand
CCCCAGCCAGAAGACAAGCGCCGCGGCGGCGACCGCCAGCAATCCATTGCCTGTATACGAAACGCCCCACCCAGCCGCAAAGCTTATCACCGGCTCCACCCACCAGGCGAACCAGCGCGTGTATGTGGGGCTGCGGAACCACGATCCTCCATTGTTAAGGTTTTCTTCGGTTGAATCGGGTGGCGCGCGTTCCTGGTCTGTTTCGGGTTTGCTGCCTTCTGCGCCTGTGAATCGCTTCACTGTTTCGATCAAGTTTTTGACATCCTTGATCGGATCTCCTGATATCGGAATACTGTTCCAATCAAACCCGGGAAGCCCGTTCCGGCATTGCTGAAACAGGTTTTCGTTTTTAGACACCTCTGCTATTACTTCCTCCGGGATGTCCGCTGATAGTTGTTTCCAATGGCCCTGCATCTTCACCACACAGGCGCCCAAATCCCCGTATTTTTCGAGAATCCGTTCTTCCGCCTGATCGTGGAGGCGTTTGTCTCCAAGTAAGACCAGTAAAGCGGCAAACGGCGCGTTCTCATTAGCGAGAATTGCTGATATTGCGTCTTTATCCCCACCCATCGCAAGCATTACCAATACGTCGGGCGGGGTCAAAGGATTTTTCGCGACGTAAGCTTTTACTCCATAACTCAAGTTTTTCGATATATCCCGTAAAATATCGGCTTTGACATCGGGTGGGGTAGAACGATTCTTCACCAGGCACATTTTTACGCGTGGACTCGGATCTTCTGATAGATCTCTTAAAACATCAACCGGGGTAGAAAGGTTTCCTGCGACACAACACCTAATATCTAACCTCGGATGCTTTGACAGCTTCCTTAAAATGTCGGCAGGGGTGGATGTGTTCTTAGAGAGTTCAGAGAATATTCTGTTATGCTTCAGATCGTGTGGTTTTGCATTTTCGAATATATCCCTCAAAATTTCCGACGAGGTGTCTGGATCGCCGATTATCGCGATGCTAACATATTTCCACTCTTCAAATCTTCCGTATTTAATGAGGTCCACAATATTCAAAATGCCCTTTTTAAAGGCCGCTTTGATTTCCTCCGGATCGAACGGGCAATCTACTGTTGCATCATAATATACGTTGTACAGTTCCCTGATCTGTTCAAACGCAGAAAAAACTTCCCAGAACTTTCGAGGGTCTTTTTCCGCCCATTCCTCAAACGAAGGTTTTCCCGTGTTTTCCCACTCCGACAGCATTTCCCGATAATAAGAATCTAAAGACCTTCCCCCCTCGATCGTCCTTATCTCCGGCGCTTCTCCAAAAGTGATCTCAGGATATTGATCGGCAAAATGTATAACACCCTTTCTTACTAGTCGCAGCAATATTCTTTCCGCTACTTCGGCAAAAAGCCCTTTCGCCCTCTCTTCGCTTCCGCCCCCTTTTTTGCCCACTCCAAAGGTAACACTTGTCATCACGGCGTCGGCTATCCCCAGCAGCTCAAAATACTTATACACGAGGGTAAGGTATGGTGTATTTTGGGTACACGGTTGCGAATTCTTTTGGTTGTACATAAAAGATATGAAGCCCTCAAAGGATGTGTCGGTATATCCTTCATTGTGATTTGCCTGGTCAAGGACTTCTTCCAATTCTGCTCTTACCTGGTCTATCGGTTTCCTGGTTGTGTATAAACTGGTCGGCATCATATTCCACGCATGATAGAGGTCATCATCTGTGGAGGGCCAGATATACCCAACCCTTTCACCCTCGGGGATCCGGTCATTGCCGTCTGCGTCAACAGGCCGCCAGCGAATAAACAGCATTCCATTCGGTCCAGTGGTATATTCGATCATTGGGTCAAGTGTCCAAGCCAGGATCAAGTGGTCATGTCGCTTCCGAATAAACTCTGCCCCCGTCGCGGCGCCGCGCGCGGCAGGCCCGCCCAATATCAAATCTTGCGGATTCCTCGCCATGGCCTTGTAATAGTGTCCAACGGTCGCGATCACTTTGAATAGATCCACGGCCTTATTTTTATGATCCGCGCATATACTCATTGCCGCGTTAAAAAGCTCCCGGTCGCTAACGCGATGATCCTGCGCCATGACCCATTGTAAAAGAAGCGCGGACCGGTTTTCTTCATAGAACGACACCCCGTACCATGCACTGGAATAATATCCTATCAGCCCCGCCACAACAGGAAGGCTGACTTTATCCGGAGACGGCAATGTAACACTGTAGCCGTTGGCTTTATATTCCCGGATGGCGTCATCAAAGATCCTGTAAAGGTTTTCAACCGCTCGTCCTTTGGTAAAGCCCATTGGCGGCAGCGGAGCCAGCGGGCCTTCGGGAAGCTCGCCTGGTTTTAGCGGTTCGAACCGATTCAACATAGCCGCCATGACCGCGTAGAGACGTTCCATCCTGTCGCACTGGCCCGAAAGCGCTCCATAATCTTGAGGAGCTACAAGTTTTTTTATGTCCCCGGCGTTCTCCAGCCACAAAAGGTCGTTGCGCAGGCGTTTGTAGATGGTCTCAAATACCTGCTGTCTCACCCCGGGCTTAAGCGTGGCAAAATAACGGGCAAATTCCTGCTGCTGATCTTTCGGTATTTCAGTAAGGTATCTG
>JAUWWB010000027.1 GCA_030617085.1 Candidatus Omnitrophota bacterium | reverse complement strand
TGCCGTGCGACTCCCCCGCGGTAATGTATCGAAGCATTTTTCCTCCTTAGACAGACAATGAGTTTAGGTTTTAGGTTTTAGGTGTTAGGTGTTTGTAAGGCTACCCGCCTTTTACCCTGCGGCCACCCCCACTAACCTCCCCCCTAAAACCTATAACCTATAACCTAAAACCTAAAACCTATACCCTGCCCTTAGATCCTAAACAAATAATCCAGTATCGCGTCCCCGAAAAACAGGCTGATCAGGGCGGCGAGGGACAGGTAGGGGCCGTAGGCGATCACTTCTTTCTTGAACCTGATCTTCATGACCAGGCCGACGCCGCATCCCAGGACAGGCGCGAGGAAAAATGTCACGAGGACAAGCTTCCATCCCAGAAAGGCGCCTATCATCCCCATCAACTTCACATCGCCGCCGCCCAGGGCTTCTTTCCGGAAGATAAGCTCGCCAAAAAGGCCCAGAAGCAGCATGCTCCCCCCGCCGGCGAGGACACCCAGCGCCGAATTCAAAAACGATCTGCCGTACGCGCCTGAGGCGTCCAGCCTTAAAAACGTCATCAGGGCCATACCCGCAAAGATCCCGGGAATGCTGATCACGTCCGGTATCTCCTTCTTCTCGATATCGACAAACGCTATGATTATAAGAGCGCACGTAAAGAGCCAGTAAGCGAAAAACCGTGGACCAGGTGAAAAATAATACAGAAGCCCTATCCCGCTAAGCGCCGTAATGAGCTCCACCAGAAAATATCTTGCCGGAATAGCCCTTTTACAAAACCGGCATCTGCCCCTCAGCAGCAAAAAACTTATCAAGGGAATATTATCAAACCACCGGATCGGCCGCTTGCAAAACGGGCAAAAGGAGCGCGGCAGGACGATGGACTTTCCAAGCGGTATCCTGTAAATGCACACGTTCAAGAAACTCCCGATAACCGCGCCGAAGATGAACACGACCAGATAGTCCATTTATGCCCTTCCCAGCGCTTCCTGCAGAGCTTCCTTCATGACCTCTTTGACCTCTCCCAGCGGTTTCCCCGTCCAGATGTTAAAGGCCAGCGCCCCCTGGTTGACCAGCATCCCCAGGCCGTCGACCGCTACAAGGCCCTTTTCTCTCGCAATGGTAACCAGTTCCGTCTCCCTGGCATAGACCAGGTCATATAGAACCATCCCCTTCTTCAGATGATCACCCGGGATCGGTAAAGGATCCCCTTCTTTTGTGCCGAGAGGAGTGGCGTTTATGATCAGATCGCATCCCTCTACCTTCTTCCCGATATCACCTTTTTTAACAGGCTCACATATATCCTGATCGACTTTATGCTTGCAAATGTTAATCAGCGTATGGAGCCTCAGCTCTTCCGGGTCATATACATGGATCTTCTCTGGCCTGTTTTCGCCGAGATTCGCCAGATACATGCAAATGGTCCGCCCCGCCCCTCCGGCACCGAGAATAAATACATTCCTTCCTTTTAGCTTAAAACCGGTATCTTCCAATAACGACTCATAAAAACCCTTGCCGTCAGTATTGTAGCCCGCGAGTCTTGGTCCTTCGACCTTTACCGTATTTACCGCCCCCAGGAATTCTGCCGAATCATCGATATCATGCTTCGCACTGGCCTTCAGCATATCATGGACCACTATCTTGTAGGGGACCGTAACGTTGATGCCGCTTATGCCCGCGCCTGAAACAAGATCCCGGAAGAAGCTATCCAGGTCACTTTCTTCGATATCAAAGAGCTTATACGCGGCGGATATGCCAAAGCGCTTGAAAGCGGCGTTGTGCATGGCGGGAGACAAGGAATAGCCGATATTTCTTCCCAGAAGCCCGTATGTCGTTTTGCTGCCTTTACCATTCGCCATAGCATCCTAAAGAGAGGTTCACTTACCTTTTTTCCCCAGCTTCTTCCTTCTCAGCGAAAGGCGGTTAATGGCGTTCACGTAAGCCAGGACACTCGCCTCTATCACATCCGTGCTGGAGCCCCTCCCGACCACCCAGACATCCTTGAACGCTATCTTGACGCTGGCTTCTCCAAGGGCGTCTTTGCCGCTGGTAACGGCATTCACCTTGTAATCGACAAGCCTGCCCTTCAGCCCGATCGCTTTGTCTATTGTCTTGAAACACGCGTCCACGGGACCGTCGCCGGTAGCGGTAGCGCTTATTTTTTTCTTCCCTTCCTGGAGCTCCACGCTGGCCAGGGGGCTCATCCTGTTGCCGCTTGTCACCTGAAAATTGAGAAGCGTGTATCTCTCCGGGATCATCGCGAGCTCGCCCTCTACGATCGTCGTGAGGTCCTCATCGAATATCTCCCGCTTCTTATCTGCCAGGGCCTTGAACCGGACGAACGCCTGGTCCAGCTCCTTGTCCAAAAGAGAATATCCAAGCCTTTTCAATCTCGCGGAAAAGGCATGCCTGCCGGAAAGCTTCCCGAGGACTATCCTGTTCCCTTCAAACCCGACGTCCTGGGGCTTGATGATCTCGTAAGTCACTCTTTTCTTCATCACCCCGTCCTGGTGGATCCCCGCTTCGTGGCTGAACGCGTTTTCCCCGATAATGGCCTTGTTCGGCTGCACGGGGATGCCGGTCAGCTTGCTGACCAGCTTACTGGTCTTGTACAGCTCCCTGGTGCGGATGTTCGTCGCCAGGGCGCCGAACATGTCCTTACGCATCTGGAGCGCCATGATTATCTCCTCCAGGGACGCGTTGCCGGCCCTTTCCCCCAGCCCGTTAATGGTGCACTCCACCTGGCGGGCGCCGTTCAAGACAGCCTCCAGCGAGTTGCTCACCCCGAGTCCCAGATCGTTGTGGCAGTGAACGCTTATGACCGCCTTGTCGATATTGGGGACGGTTTCCTTGAGGCCTCTTATGATCCCGCCAAACTCCCGGGGAACGGAATATCCCACGGTGTCCGGGATATTGACCGTCGTCGCTCCCGCCTTTATAACGGCCTCCACAACCATGGCGAGGAAATCCGGTTCCGTGCGGGAGGCGTCTTCCGGGGAGAACTCCACGTCCGGGAATTTTTTCCTGGCGTATTTTACCGCGTCTACGGCCGCCTTCAGGATCTCGTCCTTGGCTTTTCTTAACTTGTACATCCTGTGTATCCTGGAAGTGGCAAGAAAGACATGCACCCTGGGCCGCCTGGCTTTTTTAAGCGCCTCGTAAGCGTCATCGATATCCTTCCTGATCGCCCGGGCCAGCCCGCATATTACGGGTTTTTTGATATGCTTAGCCACGGTCTTGACCGCCTCAAGATCCCCGGGACTCGTGCGCGGAAACCCGGCCTCTATGATATCCACCCCCAGCTTCTCCAGCTGGAAAGCTATCTTGAGCTTCTCGTTAACGGTCAAACTCGCCCCCGGCGTCTGCTCCCCGTCCCGCAGGGTAGTATCGAATATCAATACTTTGTCTTCCTTCATCGTGCACCCCGTTCTTTTCAGATCACTATTCCTGTTAATTCAATGGTGATTCATGGTAATTGATAGTAATTTGTTGTAATTGATGGTAATTGATTGTCTGTGTTGGTAACTTGTTGTAATTCATTGTAACTCTGGTGGGTGAGTTCGTCGTGGTTGCCTTCTGTCGAGCAATAAATAACAACAAATTACTATCAATTACTATCAATTACTATGAATTACTATCAATTACTATCGAATTACCGCATTCCGCGCCCCTCACATCCACGGCATCATGCCGCGGAGTTCTTCGCCGATTTCCTCGATCTTGTGCTGTTTCTCCTCTTCCGTTATCCTGTTGTAATTCGGCCTGCCTTCCTGATTCTCCTTGATCCACTCTTCGGCGAAACTGCCCGACTGGATCTCGCCGAGGATCTTTTTCATCTCGTCGCGGGTCGCCCGGTTAATGATCCTTTTGCCCCTGGTGATATCGCCGTATTCCGCGGTGTCAGAGACCCTTTTCCTCATCCCGTAGATCCCGTATTTGTAAATAAGGTCGGTAATGAGTTTGAGTTCATGGAGACATTCGAAATACGCGATCTCCGGCTGGTACCCCGCCTCCACCAGCGTATCAAAACCGGCCTTGATAAGTTCCGCGGTCCCGCCGCAAAGCACGGCCTGCTCACCGAAAAGATCCGTCTCGGTCTCCTCCTTGAACGTGGTCTCGATAACACCCGCTCTTGTCCCGCCTATCGCCCTGGCGTAGGCCAGCGCCTTATCCCTCGCCTTGCCCGTAAAATCCTGAAATACGGCGATAAGGCACGGGACGCCCTTACCTTCTTCGTACGTTTCTCTTACCAGCGCGCCCGGCCCTTTCGGCGCCACCATGAAAACATCGACGTTTTCGGGCGGAACGATCTGCTTGAAATGTATATTGAACCCGTGAGAGAACGCGAGCGCGTTCCCTTCTTTGAGGTTGGCCTCTATCGCGCTTTTATAGACCGCGGCCTGCACGTGGTCCTGCGTCAATATCTGGATGATGTCGGCCTGCTTCGCCGCCTCTTCCGCGGAAACGACGTCGAAACCGTCTTTTTTGGCCTGCTCGTAGTTAGGCGTTCCCTCCAGCTCGCTTACCAGCACCTTGACCCCGCTGTCCCTGAGATTCAAGGCCTGCCCGCGGCCCTGTATGCCGTAACCGACGATAGCGACCTTGAGAGGCTTGATCACATTCAGATCAGCGTCTTTATCGTAATACATCTTTGCCATCTCTTGCCTCCTGTTTGTTGAACGTTACATATCACTAAAACGCACGGTGCATTCATCTCGCGACCCCTCACGCCTCCGACTGCATGGCTATTTTGCCGGTCCTTACGATCTCGAGGATGCCGTAAGGACGCAGCAGCTCTATGAGGGCCCTTATCCTGTGTTCATCCCCGGACTCTTCCACGGTGAGAGCTTTTTTTCCGATGTCTACTATTTCGCCGCCGGTAGAATCGACGACCTGGACTATCTTCTCCCGGGCCTTGATGTCCTCCGCCTTGACTTTTATCAGGATAAGCTCCCTGCCGACATGTTCCCCGCCGGTAAGGTCCTGGACCCTGAGCACATCGATAAGCTTGTTCAGCTGCTTTTTGATCTGTTCCAGTATCTTCTCATCCGCCTCCACGACTATCGTCATGCGCGAGATGCCGGGATCTTCCGTCTCCCCGACCGCGAGCGAACCAATATTGTACCCGCGCGCGCTGAAAAGCCCCGCGACCCTCGTCAAAACCCCAAACTTGTTCTCCACCAGAACCGACAAAACGAACTTCTGCATCTTTCCCCCTATCGTGTCTTTTGACGATCACGCCAGCCCGTGAAGCATGTTACTGATGGATTCCCCGGCCGGGACCATGGGGAACACGTTTTCCTCTCTTTCGACGATGAAATCCACGATAACCGGACCCTGTTCCTTCAAGGCGGCCTTGAGGGCCTTCTTCACGTCAGCCTTCTTATTGACCCTTATGCCTTTCGCGCCGTAACTTTCCGCCAGCTTTACGAAATCCGGGCACATGGTGCAATTATCCTCGGATAGAACGGTAAAAGCGTACCGCTTGTCATAGAAAAGCTCCTGCCACTGACGTACCATACCAAGATAACCGTTGTTCAAGATGATTATCTTAACGGGTATTTTTTCCATGACGGCAAGCGCCAGTTCCTGGATGTTCATCTGGATACTCCCGTCGCCCGCGATATCAAAGACAATGCTGTCGGGCTTCCCGATCTGGGCGCCAATGGCCGCGGGAAGTCCGTACCCCATCGTCCCCAGCCCCCCGCTCGAAAGCCAGGTCCTGGGCCTGGTGTACGTAAAGTGCTGCGCCGCCCACATCTGGTTCTGCCCGACTTCGGTGGCGATTATTACGTCCTTATCCTTTGTTAACTCGTAAAGCTGCTCGACCACATACTGGGGCCTTAACCTGTCATCTTCCTGGTATTTGAGAGGCAGTTCCCTTTTCCATCCGGCGATCATCTCGTGCCACTCGATATAGTCACCTTTTTTGACGAGTTTGTTCAGCTCCTTCAAAATTTCCGTGGCGTCACCTATTACGGGAATGTCAACCCGCACATTCTTGCTGACGCTGGCCGGATCTATATCCACGTGCACAACCACGGCATCCGGCGCGAACGCATCGACCCTGCCGGTGACCCTGTCATCGAATCTGGCGCCTATCGCGATAAGCAGATCCGATGCCTGGACCGCGTGATTAGCGTAGGCGGTGCCATGCATGCCGAGCATGCCAAGGCTCAAAGGATCGTCTCCGGGAAATCCCCCCAGCCCCATCAGGGTCATGGTAACGGGTATATTGGCCTTCCGCGCGAACCTGGCAAGTTCCTTATCCGCGCCCGAGTGAATGATCCCACCTCCAGCGTATATAACGGGCCTCTTGCTTTTCTGTATCGCTTTCGCGATCTTTTTTATCTGCCCGATATGCCCTTTATAAGTGGGCTTGTACCCTTTAAGCGCCACTGTCTTCGGGTATTTGAACTCGGCCTCCTGCAGCTGGACATCCACCGGCAGATCGATAAGGACCGGCCCCGGCCTGCCCGTTGAGGCAATATGGAAGGCCTCCTTGACCACCCTTGCCAGATCCCTCACATCCTTGACAAGGTAGTTGTGCTTGGTGATGGGGCGCGTGATGCCGACCATGTCGGCTTCCTGGAACGCGTCGTTGCCTATAAGGGCGGACTTGACCTGCCCCGTAATAGCGACCATGGGGATCGAATCCATGTGAGCCGTTGCTATCCCGGTTACAAGGTTAGTCGCACCCGGGCCCGAGGTGGCGATACATACGCCCGTCTTCCCGGTAGCGCGCGCGTACCCGTCAGCCGCGTGCGCGGCGCCCTGTTCGTGGCGCGTCAGGTGAAATATCAGCGACTTCTCGCCGTAAAGCTTGTCGGTCAGAGGTATTATAGCCCCTCCCGGATAACCAAAAACGTGAGTGACGCCCTCCTCCTTCAAGCTCCTTATCAATATCTCCGCGCCGGTAAGTTTCGCCATCTTTTTCCCTTTCACCCTATATTATAGTAATATTGATTTCCTATTATAAGCCCCCCGCAACACATGCATAAAAGTATAACACATCGCAAACGGTTGTCAAGACGGACGGTTACCAGTACTGATCGTATCGTAATTCATGGTAATTCATAGTAATTCATAGTAATTTGTTGTTATTTTTTACTCGACAGAACGCAACCACGACGAACTCACCCGCCAGCATCACAATGAATTACCATAAATTACTACCAATTACAATAAATTACTATCAATTACTACAAATTACTACCAATTACAACAAATTACTATAAATTATCGCCCCATCCACCTTGCTCACTCAGTCCTTATAGACGCGGAGAACTCTGTCTGTTATTGCTGAGAGGATCTCGTAGGGGATGGTTCCGGCGAGTTTGGCTATTTTTTCGATGAAGATCTCCGCTTCTCCCTGCCTGCCTATCAACACGACCTCGTCCCCGACCCTGACGTCCTTGACGTGCCCCACATCCAGAAGGGTCTGATCCATCGTAACCATGCCCGCGACCCTGACATACTGCCCCCTGAGAAGGGCCCTGGCCTTATTGGACAGTATTCTGCCGTAACCGTCGGCGTACCCGATAGGTATGGTGGCTATCTTTGTGCGCTTCTGGGTTATATATGTCCTCCCGTAGCTTACGGACCGTCCGGGAGGCGTGTCCTTGAGGTGCACTATCCTGGTCTTCAGGCTCATGACCGGTTTCAGCTCGAAATCTCCGCGGAAACTTTCTTTGGGATATGCCCCGTAAAGAAAAATGCCCGTCCGGACGAGATTCAGATGCGACCTTTCCCAGTCGACTACGGCTATGCTGTTGGCCGCGTGCCTGTATCTGACACTGATACCCGAAGCCTCCATATCGCCAAGGACTTTCTCAAACGAACCGATCTGCATGCGCGTCACCATCTTGTCGCGGGCCGCCGAAGAAAAATGCGTGTACACCCCTTCCAGGTCTATCTCCTTTCTGAGGTGGACATCCCTGATAAGCCCAAGGGCTTCATCGTGCCATACCCCGATCCGCCCCATGCCGGTATCTATCTTGACATGGACCCTGGGACATGCTCTTTTCTCTTTAGCTATCTTCACGAGCACATTTAGCAGCCCCGGATCACATAATGTCAGTGTAATATCGTGATCCACCGCGGTTTTCGCCTCTTCTTCGAGCACGGCCCCCAGGACAAGCACGGGCGCGGCAATGCCGGATCTCCTCAAATTCAGAGCTTCGTCGACCGTGGCCACCCCCAGATAGTCGATGCCTTCTTCGACCAGCGCGCGGCTGACCTCGCGGATCCCGTGGCCGTACGCGTTTGCCTTCACAACGGCCATGACCCCCACGCCCCCGTCAAGAAGCCCCCGTACGCACCCCAGGTTATGCCTCACCGCCCCGAGGTCTATCTCAGCCCATGTAGGCCTGTACGTTTTCATGTTCCCCCCGTAATATTACATTCCTTCGCGTGCAAATACAACGGCTCGATGGCTTCCGGATCGTCCGTCGCGGCCAGGGACTTCTTGAGGCCTATGTGGCCTATTTCGACGGCCCTCGGATACCAGTCCACATCCTCAGCATATTGCGCGAACGGACAGGAGTCCAGCTTTTCCCTGTATCCGGCCACCGCGTCCCCGAAAAAAAACACTTCTTCTTCCAGACCGTCCAGAAATTCGTCCACTTCCACTAAAAGATAATCGGTGGCCCTTTTAATTTCGCCGCCCGATCGCTCATAAACGCACGCATATACCTTCCCCTTGCGGGCGTCCAGAAAAGGGGCAAGGCGCTTCTTGCCCTGCGGCAAAGGGTTCATGACAATGGCGTCCATGGTAGGGACCCCCACCACCTTATTGCGCAATACCGCGGCCAGTCCCTTGACCGTGGCGATCCCTATGCGCAGCCCCGTAAAAGATCCCGGCCCCAGCCCCACGCATACCAGTCCGATCTCCTCCGGGCGCCAGGCGAGCTTCTCCAATGTCTCTTTTATAGTCGGCACCAGCACCTCGCTGTGCCGTATGCCCACGTCTTCATGAAACGAGGCCCTCACGTCGTCGCCCTCAAGACACGCAATGCTCAAGTACTTTGTCGATGTGTCGAATGCAAGTGTTTTCATTATGCGTAAGGTAAAGGGCAGGCACAGGGGCCTGCCCCTACATTTTTGTCCGAACTAAATCCTTCCGACGATCCGCCTGAACCTCTCGCTCTTTGCCCGGAACTCGAAACGCCTTTCGGTGCCGTCGGCGTAGAATATGCCTACTTCGAGATGATCTTCGGGCAGGACATCCATTATCTTGTCCGCCCATTCAATAACGGTGATACCGTCACCGTAAAAATATCTTTCATAATCCAGCGTCTCGCAAAAGCTTTCCGGATCAAGGCGGTAAACATCGAAATGGTACAGGTCCTTTTCCCCGTGGTACTCCTTCAGCACGACAAACGACGGGCTGTTCACGTAAAGGTAGTCCTCGACGCCCAGCCCTTTTGCCAGACCCTTCACGAACATGGTCTTGCCGGTTCCCAGTTCCCCCACGAGGGCGATACAATCGCCCCCCGTCAGCTTGCCCGCCAGGCGAGATGACATCTCGATCGTCTCCTCGGAGGAACGGGTTGTGGTTGTTTTTACGACTTCCATTGCATCGTCAGGGGTCAGACCTTGACATTGACATTTTCCGCCAATGTAAGCGCTGGGTTATGGAAAATGTCAATGTCAAGGTCTGACCCCTTTTCTGCTCCACTATCAATTACAATCAATTACCACAAATTATTG
>JAUWWB010000131.1 GCA_030617085.1 Candidatus Omnitrophota bacterium | reverse complement strand
TCACTTCCATGCTTTCTGTTCGTGAAGGACCGTGCATCCGGAAAAATGGAAAGGTTCGAGCTTGAGGTCGGCCGGGCGTTCAGAAAGATAAAAGAGACGCTGACGCATATCAGGGAGTATCCCGGGATACTCGATTTCCTGATCGCCACCTTCATAGCCCTCAATGCCATCAATACGATCATGATATTCATGTCCGTTTACGCGAAGAAGGTCATCGGATTTACGGATTCCGAGCTGATCATCTTTTATGTCGTATCGACTTTATTCGCCATTGCCGGTTCGTTCGTATGCGGATTTATTACCGACAGGCTGGGAGCGAAAAGAACACTGTGCAGGGTTTTGGAGCTCTGGTGTATAACCGCCTTTCTGGCGATCCTATCCTTTCACAAAGGCCTGTTCTGGGTAGTCGGGCCGCTGGCAGGGATATGCCTGGGCTCGACCTGGACGGCCAGCAGGGCCCTGGTGGTAGACCTGTCCCCGCCGGAGATGGTGGGGGAGGTCTTCGGCTTCTACGGGCTGGCCGGGAAGTTCGCCGCGATCATCGGTCCGCTGGTCTGGGGGGCTTGCGTTCTGGTATTCGGATTCCTGGGGAACGTGAAGTACCGGTTGGCCATATTTATCCTTTTGCTGTTCATGTGCGCGGCATATTACTTCCTCCGCAGGGTGCCGGAAAAAGCCTCCGTGAAAGGGCGTTGAACAATGGCTTACAGGGCGCTTGCCGACATGATCGTGGTCATGCATTTTTTCTGGATATTGTTCATGCTGTCGGGATTTGTACTTACTGTACGCGGCTTTTTCCATGCGGGATTTTTTGACAGGTGGCTATTCCGGATGCTGCATCTTTTAGGTATACTTTATGTGGGACTGCTGACCCTTTTAAGGGAACATTGCCCCCTGACCATACTGGAAAACGTCTTGAGGCAAAAATACGACCCGGGGACGAGGTATTCCGGTTCGTTTATCGTCCATTATATCGGGAGAGTGGTGTATCCGGACGTTGATCCGGCGGTGATAATAATCCCGACGATAATTATCGCCTTGTTTACCTTGACCGTGTTCATTTTGAGGCCGCCCGCAAAAGTGAGGCAGATTTGGGGTAAGACAAAACGGGGAGAGATGTAGATGAACGCTCAAAACTCCGGGATCCTAAAGTATCACGGCATATCGGTCAGAATTCTAAGATCTTTGCTTGTTTTCATGTGTCTCTCCTTTACCTCTTTCTTTTTTCTCGCGGACAGCCACGCAGAGATCCGTGAAGTTTACATTATAAAGATAGAGGATGAGACCATAAATCCTGTCACCGCGGACTATATCATTGACGCCATAGATAAAGCTTATCAGGATAAGGCCGAGTGTCTCATACTTGAGCTGGACACGCCGGGAGGGCTTCTTTCATCGACGCGCCTTATCGTGAAGAAGATCATATCGGCGAAAGTCCCCGTTGTCGTGTACATCTATCCGAGCGGCTCGAGGGCGGGGTCGGCGGGCGTGTTCATCACCTACGCCAGCCACATAGCGGCCATGGCCCCTTCGACGAATATCGGGGCGGCGCATCCGGTGAAGATGGGCGGCGGGGAGAGGTCGATATGGGACGCCTTGCGTGACCTTGTGGATTCTTTTTCGCGGAAGGAAACGGCGGAGGAAGAGGAGCGGGAGCGGCGAATAGAAGAAAAAGAAGACATATTAGGCGATAAAGTGCTCCGGGATACGGTCGCGTTTATCAGGGCCCTGGCCACCGAAAAAGGCCGCAACGTGGAATGGGCCGAAAAAAGCGTCACCGAAAGCGCCTCGGTCACCGAGGACGAAGCGCTGAAGAATAACATCATCGAGATCATCGCGAGGGACGAAAAGGACCTTTTAAGCCAGCTGAACGGGAGAAAGGTCAGGATCGGCGATGAGACAAGGACCCTGAATACAAAGAACGTCATGGTGAAACGCATAAACATGGATTTCAGGCAACGCTTCTTGAGCGTTCTGGCCAACCCCAACATCGCCTATATACTGCTGATCCTGGGCTTTTACGGGCTCCTGTATGAAATAACGCACCCCGGGATAGGGTTTCCCGGCATAGCCGGAGCCATATGCATAATACTGGCGTTTTTCAGCATGCAGGTCCTGCCGACGAACTACGCGGGGCTTGCGCTCATCATCCTGGCGATGATCCTATTCATCGCGGAGGCCATGGTGCCGGGCTTCGGGTTATTGACGCTGGGGGGTCTGATATGCATGGTCCTGGGGTCTCTGCTTTTGTTTGAAGCTCCTTCAGAGATAATGCGGGTCTCCCTGATATTGATCGTATCGTTGACACTGGCGACGGCCGGCATAACCATAGTCCTCGTCAGGGCGGTTGTGGTGTCACGCAGACATAAGGTCGTCAGCGGGGTGGAAGGCCTGATAGAAGCGGCGGGCCACGCGGAGACCGATATCGCCCCCGGCGGCGAGGGCAAGGTATTTATCCACGGCGAAATATGGAACGCCGTGTCAAAAGAGAAAATAGAGAAGGGGAGCGAGGTCCGGGTGGTAAAGGTAGAAGGGATGCTCCTTGAGGTCAAAAAGACATAAATGAAAGGGGTAGGCGATGGGAGGAATAGGGATTCTTTTACTTGTAGTGGTTTTTTATATCATAAGCTGCATAAAGATATTGAACGAGTATGAAAGGGCGGTCATTTTCAGGCTTGGGCGTGTCCTGGACAAGCCGAAGGGGCCGGGGCTTATCATCGTTCTCTGGCCCATCGATCGGGCCGTGAGGGTGAGCCTCCGCCTGGTGGCGCTGGACGTGCCGCCACAGGACGTCATCACCAAGGATAACGTATCCGCCAAGGTCAATGCTGTAGCCTATTTCCGGGTGATGGACCCGATAAAGGCAGTCATTGAGGTGCAGAACTACCAGTTCGCCACCTCCCAGATGGCCCAGACGACGCTCAGGAGCGTGATCGGTGAGATGGAACTGGACGACCTCTTGTCCCAGAGAGAAAAGATCAATCACGAGCTGCAGAACATACTGGATAAACAGACCGACCCGTGGGGGATCAAGGTATCCAACGTGGAGGTCAAGCACGTTGACCTGACCGAAAAGCTGAAACGCGCCATGGCCCGCCAGGCCGAAGCGGAGAGGGAACGAAGGGCAAAGGTCATAGCCGCCGAAGGCGAATACCAGGCCGCCGAAAAGATCTGCCTGGCCGCCGACAAAATGCAGCAGACCCCGATGGCGTTGCAGCTGAGATACCTGCAAACCCTCGTAGAAATAGGCAGCGAAAACAACACCACAACCCTTTTCCCGATACCAATAGACATCTTCAAGGCATTCACTAAATAGTGGATGGTCGATGGTTGATGGTGGATAGGCAATGCTTCTGGACCAGTGCCTGCCCTTACCCTGCGAAACGCCGCGACGACGGGCTTAGCCGCCGGAGGCGCGGTGCGGCCGGCCCCTACCGGGGGCGTGCGATTTTCTCCAGCGGAAAATCGCACTCAGC
>JAUWWB010000132.1 GCA_030617085.1 Candidatus Omnitrophota bacterium | reverse complement strand
GTGGAGGCGCGGGGAAATTTGTTTTCACTAATCGGGCCGTTTAGAGTATAATATTATCGAAATGACCGCCGGTTTGCGGATGTCCGCCGGCTCATTAGTGTGGAGTAAATACGTTTGTCGGAGGTAATACGTGACGACTCCCACACCTAAAGGAGTGGGCTTCTCGGTGGCACCTAAGGAACTAGGCCAAAACCGAAGGCTCCGTCCGAGCCTGTTAAGCGCTGGTGTTGCTAAAAGCGTTTACTCTTGCGACGAGGATTTTACCCTGCGGTCTATCCGCAGGAACCTGAGATCTTCGATTCAAAGAGCTGGAACAAAAGGCGGCATTTTCAGCCTGCTCTCGTGGTGGTATTTTAAGACAATTGAACCGAACCGTCAACTGAATTAAGGAGGTGAGTAGCTCGCATTCACCTGTCGCCTGAAGGCGACAGTCCCCTGCGAGATTTTTTATGGACAGGAATGAAGCGATCGAAAGAGCGAAGGAGCATTTCGGGCGGTTGATCGAGGAGCAGTTCGACCGGATCGAGATGATGAAAGCCGGGAAGGAATGGGTCGATTACCGCACCCTGAAGCCGATAATTATCGGTATCTGCTGGGGCGACGGTATCGGCAGGATAATATCAAAACACGCGCAACGCGTTCTTGAATATATGCTGCGCGAAGAGATCGCCTCCGGAGTTGTCGAGTTCCGCGTTATCAAGGGGCTGACCATAGAGAACAGGGCCAGAGTCGGAAAAGCTATACCCGATGACGTCCTCGAGGAGATAAAGAACTGCCACGTGATCTTAAAAGGCCCGACCACTACTCCCCGGGCCGGAGATGAGTGGCCGAATATAGAGAGCGCCAACGTCGCCATGCGCCGTGAGCTTGATCTTTTCGCCAATGTCCGGCCCGTCAAGATCCCCGCCGAGGGGATCGACTGGTGCTTTTTCAGGGAAAACACCGAGGGGGCTTACGTGCTTGGCTCGCGCGGGATCGACGTGACCGAAGACCTGAGCATAGATTTCAAGGTCCTGACGGAACAGGGCGCGGAACGGATAATCCGCATGGCCTTTGAGCACGCGAAAAACAACGGTCTGAAAAGGGTCACCGCGGTAACGAAATCGAACGTGGTGAAGACCACGGACGGGAGGTTCTCCCGCATGGCGAAGAAAATAGCCGAAGAATACAAGGGGTTCGGCATAGAGCAGGACGAGTGGTACATAGACATCATGACCGCGAAGCTGCTGGACCCGGCAAGGCGCGGGGATTTCGAGGTGCTCGTGCTTCCAAACCTCTACGGCGATATCCTCACCGATGAAGCCGCCCAGCTTCAGGGCGGGGTCGGCACGGCCGGCAGCGCGAATATCGGCAAGCGCTGGGCCATGTTCGAGGCGATCCACGGGAGCGCGCCCCGCATGGTGGCCGAAGGCCGCGACATCTACGCTGACCCGTCGTCGATGATACGGGCGAGCGCGATGCTGCTGAGGCACACAGGCTTCCCGGAAAGGGCCGTTCAGCTGGACATGGCGATCGATATCTGCGGGCAGTCCGAGCATAAGATCGTCATCACGGGACGAGATACCGGAGCGACCGGCGAAGAGTTAACGACGGCCCTACTTAAGTGGGTGGATGATCCGGACCTCGAAAAGGAGTGGAAAAAGTTCGCGGAGGCATAAAGATGGCGCAAAAACACGAAAGAGAAGGCATACTTGTGATCGACTTCGGGTCTCAGTATGTTCAGCTTATCGCCAGGCGCATAAGGGAGAACCGCGTTCACTCGGTCGTGGAGCCGCCTTCGATTACGGTCAATAAAATAAAAAAGATAGCCCCGCGCGGCATCATCTTTTCCGGCGGGCCCTTGAGCGTCTACGATAAGGGCGCCCCGGCATTCGACAAGGGCGTGCTCGACCTCGGGATCCCCATCCTCGGCATATGCTACGGCATGCAGCTTATCGGCAAGCTGGCCGGCGGCGGGATCAGGAAAAGCGGGAAAAGGGAATACGGCCGCACGGTCGCGCGCTTTGAACGCCGCAACCCGCTGTTTGACGGGATAGCCCCGAAAAGCGTGACCTGGATGAGCCACCGCGACAAGGTCGAGAGGCTCCCCGAGGGTTTTCGCACCATAGCCCGCAGCGAAAACACCCCGTGCGCGGCGTTTTTCAACCCCGAAAAAGATATCTACGGCGTCCAGTTCCATCCCGAAGTCGTTCATACCGCGGGCGGCGAAAAAATGCTCGAGAACTTTCTGTTCAAGGTGTGCGGGTGTAAAAGGACCTGGACCATGAGGTCGTTCATAGAAAAGAAGGTCTCCGACATCCGGGAGCGGGTGGGGGACCGGGATGTCATCCTCGGGCTTTCGGGCGGGGTCGATTCGACCGTCTGCGCGGTTTTGCTGAACAAGGTCCTCGGCAAAAGGCTTCACTGCATCTTCGTGAACAACGGGCTTCTGCGCCAGGGCGAAGTTGAAAGAGTGGAACAGCTGTTCAAAAAGAACATCAAGCTGGGCCTTAAGGTAGTAGACGCGGAAGAAAGGTTCCTGGAAGCGCTCAAGGGCGTGACCGACCCCGAGAAAAAGCGAAAGATAATAGGCAGGACCTTCATCAAGGTCTTTGAGGAAAACGCGAGAAAGATCAAGAACGCCGCTTTTCTCGCGCAGGGAACCCTCTATCCGGATGTGATAGAATCCCAGTCTTTCTTCGGCGGGCCGAGCGAGACTATAAAGTCGCACCATAATGTCGGGGGCCTCCCGCGGAAGATGGGCTTCAAGCTTGTGGAACCCCTCAGGGACCTTTTCAAGGACGAGGTGAGAAAAGTGGGCGCCGAGCTTGGCCTTCCCAAAGAGCTCACCGAACGCCAGCCGTTCCCCGGACCGGGGCTTGCCGTAAGAGTGGTGGGAGAGGTCACGAAGGAGAGGCTGGAAATGCTCAGGGCCGCCGACTGGATCATCATCGACGTAGCCAAAAAGAAGAACATCTACTACAAGACCTGGCAGATCTTCGGGGTTTTTCTTCCGGTGAAAAGCGTAGGCGTGATGGGAGACAGAAGGACCTATGAGAACACGATCGCCATACGCGCCGTGACCAGCGTCGACGGGATGACCGCCGACTGGGCCAGGATCCCTTACGAGGTCCTCGGCGAGATGTCCAACAGGATAATCAACCAGGTAGAAGGCATCAACAGGGTGGTCTTCGACATAAGCTCAAAACCGCCCGGCACCATCGAATGGGAGTAGGGGCAGGCCCCCCGCTTTCGCGGGGGCAGGCTCCTGTGCCTGCCCTTTTGCCCCAATGTAGGGGCAGGCCCCTGTGCCTGCCCTTTTGCCAAGGAGTACGAAACGCATGAATTGTGCTAGAATCGAAGTCAGGGACAAAAAGGGGATATACGATGCCGTCGCGGGGGGGCTGAAAAGGGATATACTGGATCTCGGCGTCAAGAGTGTCACGGGCGTCGAGCATGTGCAGGTATACACCATCCGCGGTG